>JBIIPY010000140.1:0-4442 GCA_044342365.1 Ferruginibacter sp.
CTGCAGCAGCGGTTGTTCACCTTCCTTTAATTCTACATACGCAGCTGCAAGTTGTTGTTTGATGCTTTCTGCATTGCTTAACAATTTTAATTCTGCGTCCAGATCTTCCAATTCATTTTCCTTCAGCGATAATTCACTTAATTCATCCAATAAAAATTTATTGTAGTCTAACTCTTTGTTCGCATTCGTTTGTTGCAACTGAAGTGCTTCCAGATCCTTTTTCTGTGCGCTGTAACTGTTGAATGCGTCTTGTAATTCTTTTAAGAATAAGTGGTTTTGAGCCAACGCGTCTACTACTTCGCGTTGAAAAGCTTCCTCTCCCAAATCGAGTGTATCAAATTGCTGGTGCAGGTCAACCAGTAAAACGGCCAATTGTTTTAGTTGCGATAAGTTTACAGGGGTATCGTTCACGAAACTTCTCGATTTTCCATTAGCACCTATTTCTCTCCTTACCAATACTTCCGGTGAAAGGTCGAGTTCATGCTGTTCTAAAAAAGATTGAATGTCTTTGTGGTCTTCTACATTAAAATAACCTTCTACCGTGCATTTTTTGTTGGTATCCTGCAATACCGAACTATCTGCCCTTTGCCCCAGAATAAGATTGAGTGCACCCATTAAAATGCTTTTACCGGCGCCGGTTTCGCCTGTGATAATGTTGAGACCATCAGAAAACTCTATGGTAAGATCTTCAATGATCGCGTAATTCTGAATGTGTAATTTTTGTAGCATAACGAGCAGGCAAATTACTAAAAATTATGGCAAACCATTTGGAATAATATCAACAAAAAAACAGTTTTTCTTTACGAAAGAATTTTTCAGAATATCTTAATTCAAATCTTAATTGTGTAAGAGCTGGCCAACACCAAAAGCATAGGTTGAACCTACAGCTGCAGCCTTTGAGCCTTTTACAAAGTATGTATAGGTTTTCCCTGCAATGATGTTGATGTTCGACGTAAGAATCAATACAGAAGTTTCGTTGTTTTTTATACGTAAGGTATAAGTTCCAGCGCGTATTGGCCTAAATTGGCTTAATGCAATGGAATTTGCATTAGAACCTACGTAGGTCAAGCTATCAATCTTCAGTGTACCAGATCCTGCTTTTATTAATTCAATATCTACTGCGCCCGCATCGTGCGATAAATGGAGTAATCGAAATTGAGCTGAATCTGTACCTGTTTGGTTGAATGCATCGGTCAACAACAAAGCGGCTGCTGCATTTCCCGTTCCAAGTGTATCGTAAGCAAAAAAGCTATAATAGGTATTTGCGTTTGCTAGGAAATTAGACTGAAACAGTGGGTTTCCGGCGGTGTTTATTTTAAGATTGTTGATACCGCTGTTAACAGTAACATAGGGATCTCCAATACTACCAGATGCCAAACCAAATGGTATACTGGTGTTGTTTATGCTATTGTTGTTTAACAACACATCAATAGAACTTACGCCTGATGCAGCATGTACTACTGCCATCTTTGCAGCACCTCGTTGAGTGGGATCATCCACTTTATCGCATGCTGCTAAAAAGAAGACTACTGTAACAGGTACCAGGATTTTAAAAAAAGAACTTGTTTTCATAAAAAATCATTTAGGAGCAATTGTTTAAAAATAAACATTTAATGGCTTTCGTAAGATCTTGGAATTTATACCGATTGGACAAACTATATAGTCCAATATCGGCTATCGCCTTATTGTACTATTTGTTTGATACCATCGGCATTTACTCCCGAAAGCATTCGGGATAAGATTTATAAAATATTGGCATATTATATAAATCACATTGGTATTACAAGAGCAGTTATAAAAAAGGGTTACACTATGGTAACCCAATTATAATGCCTTATCTACTATTAGCTAAACATCTCTCTCACCTTATCAAAAAATGATTTCTCATTTTTTTCTGGTTTAGGTTCAAAGTTGGGAGATGATTGAAGCTTTTCCAAAATACCTTTCTCCTCTGCACTCACGTTTTGTGGTGTCCAAACATTCACTTGAATTAGCTGATCACCTTTTTCATAGCTGTTTACATTGGGAAAACCTTTGCCTTTTAACCTGAAAATTTTTCCACTTTGGGTTCCTGGTGGAATTTTAATTTTTGCCCTGCCATCAATGGTAGGCACTTCAACCTGGGTTCCAAAAACAGCGTCGGGAAATGATATGTGTAAATCAAAAGCTACGTTTAAACCATCTCTGTGTAATTGTGGATGTGCTTCTTCTTCAATTAAAACAATTAAATCGCCTGGGTTTCCACCTCGTTCGCCTGCATTTCCTTTACCACCTACGCTTAACTGCATGCCTTCCTGTACGCCAGCTGGTATATCGATGATGACGGTTTCTTCGCCGTACACCCTTCCTTCGCCTTTGCATGGGCCGCACTTGGCAGTAACGGTTGTGCCTTCTCCATTACAGGTGGGGCAGGTAGTAACTGTTTGCATTTGCCCTAAAAAGGTATTTTGCACTCTTCGCACCTGTCCGCTTCCCCCACAACCAGTGCAGGTTTGTACGCTACCTTTGTCTTTTGCACCACTGCCGTCGCAGGTATTACATTTGATGTACTTTTTAACTTTGATGGTTTTGGTGGCTCCTTTAGCGATTTCTTCAAAGTTGAGTTTGATTTTTACCCGGAGGTTACTTCCTCTTGTACCTCGTCCACGAGTACCGGTTGACCTGCGACCGCCGCCACCAAAAAAACTACCGAAGGCATCTTCTCCAAAAATATCTCCAAACTGGCTAAAGATATCGTCCATATTCATTCCACCACCACTGTATCCACCAGCACTTCTTCCGCCTCCAAAAGCATTGTGTCCGAAACGGTCGTACTGTGCTTTTTTATCAGCATCGTTCAGCACTTCGTATGCTTCTGCAGCTTCCTTAAATTTTTCTTCTGAGGCTTTGTCTCCGGGATTTCTATCCGGATGATACTGCATAGCTACTTTACGGTAGGCCTTTTTTATTTCTTCCTGAGAAGATGTTTTGGTGACACCCAACACTTCGTAATAATCTCTTTTTGTACTCATGTAATTGTAGCGATTGGCTATTAAGCTGCAGGCTTATTGTTTCAGCTGGCCTGCAGTTTTCAGCTGATAATGGATTGATTGTTTTATTTACCTACGACCACTTTGGCAAAACGAATAAGTTTACCATTGAGGGAATACCCTTTTTGTACTTCATCTACCACTTTTCCCACTTTGGTATCGCCCATGTTTACTTCTGTAATGGCTTCATGTTTTTCTACATCGAAATCGTCGTTTATACTATCTATGCTGGTTAATCCTTTCTGTTGCAATACAGATCTGAGTTTATTAAACACCAACTGGTTACCTTCTTTCACTTGTGCAATGTCCTCACTATTGTTCATTTGCTTTTCTGCCCTGTCTAAATCATCCATCACATCTAATAGGGAAAGAATGATTTCTTTTCCAGCTGTTTGAATAAGTTCGATGCGTTCTTTGGAGGTACGGCGTTTGTAGTTGTCGAATTCTGCAAACAAACGGAGGTATTTATCTTTTTGTTCTTGCAATTCCGTTTCCAGTTGATCTAACCCATTCACTGCCTCTTCTTCCGGATTGCTTAAATGCGTATTTCCAGGAATGTCGGCATCCGAATTAATGTTCATTTCGATGTTGTCTGTTATAGGCTGGTTCTTATCTTCCATAAATTATCTTTAAAATGTTCGCAAAGGTACAATTGTCAAACAGTTTGCCAATAGGCATTAAGCAGTCAAATTGACACATAAACGATGAAAAAGGGGAGATGTTTCGTTATTTTACCACTTGAAACTTACCGGATTGTACCACGGTACCCATCTTGTCTCTTAATTGAAAGATGTAAACGCCTCTAAAAAATTCATCTAGATTGATGATGACGCGGCTGGGTAATTTTTTGATGTCAAATACTTTCTTACCCATGAAATTAAAAACCTGTAATGAGTAAGAACCTTGATACTCTTTGTTGAATTCAAAAGTGATGGCGGCACTCGCAGGATTTGGATAGAACTTTACTAGTTTGGCAGAAACAGCAATATCGCTAACGGAATTTTTTGTTTGTGCTACTGAACTAAAGTTTAAACCAATTATAAGGATTAATATGAAGGTAAAATATTTCAATCAGGTAAAAGTAATAAAATCATTTAGTAACGAGATGAATAAAAAGAGAAATTTTTCTTAATAAATAACGGCTTCCCTGTAGTTTTATTACTACAGGGAAGCTTTTATTTTATGCCATTGCGGTCAATTTTTCATCAATTGCGGTAAAATCCGGCATTTCGCCAGGGTTGTCTAACACTTCTACATATTGAAGTAAGCCTTCTTTATCGATGATAAAAGCGGCTCTTTTGCTCACACCCAACATACCCATGTCGGTAAAGGATTCATGAATGGCTTCGTAAGCATTGGACACTTCTTTGTTGAAATCGCTCAATAGCTGAAAGTTATACGATTGTTCTTCTT
>JBIIPY010000141.1:0-4406 GCA_044342365.1 Ferruginibacter sp.
GGCAGAGGACTAACGCGCGAGTTAAGCCTAGGAGCTTTGCATGTGTTATAGTTCACCTCTGCTTTCCTTTCTTAAACTACTATTTTTATTTGAAATCAAAGTAAAGGCATGTGTTCGGCTTTAGCCGATCACATGTGTGTATCAATTCAGCTGGTTTGTAACCGGTTTTCAGAAAAACGTACTTCCAAAACCTTTTGGAGCCATGGCATTACAAATACAGCAGTGTAATAGATTACTACACGAATGAAAATGGATTACTCACAATTGAGCATTTGTGATACTAACTCCAGACACAGTCAGGCAGAATTGGACGGCACAGGTGATCCTGACGTAACACCTGCGCAAGTTAGTGAACAGCGGCGTGCGCTGGTTGTGGCAGTCGAATGGGAGGGAGAAGGAACACCAGCAGGTGAGAAATTACTACCATGCTCAAAAAAATCGGATTTAAATTTCTAGGTAACTGCAATTGGGTAAACTTTTTAAAAATCGTGCCTAGGCGGAGTTATTGAGCAAGTCCGAATTAACTATTTTAAAAAAATGCGGCATGGAGGCCGTATTTTTTTTATAATAATTTTCATCCCTGCCTATAAAAATCATCACCCCTTTTCAGATAATTTTATTCCGTTTTCGTTAAATACCTTTATTGTTTGTGCAATCAATTCAGACTTTTTTGGTGTTCCCTCATCAAGATGTTTCACCCAAAACTGCACTTTAATATCAATGGAGGTCTTACCAAAATCGTGAAACCAAACTCTTGGTGCAGGATGTTTAACAAAACTGTCTTGGCTAACAATGTCATCCAATAATGCTTTTGCTTTTGCTGCATCCGAATCATTTGATACACCAATAATTAACTCAATCTTCC
The DNA here is from genome assembly GCA_044342365.1 of Ferruginibacter sp. Taxonomy (GTDB): domain Bacteria; phylum Bacteroidota; class Bacteroidia; order Chitinophagales; family Chitinophagaceae; genus Ferruginibacter. The sequence continues at coordinate 866 of JBIIPY010000141.1, forward strand.
GGGTAGTATCTTTAAGCGTCCAATTGATCAAGCCCTGCGAAATAAGGCTGCCATTTGGAATAACAATATCAGCGCCGCTGCCGGCACGGATCCTACTGGAACGGATACCAATTTCTTTTACGGTACCTGCTTTATCGCCCACTTCAATCTGATCGCCAATTTGTATGGGTTTTTCAAAAGCAAGGATAACGCCTGATACCAGGTTCTCGATGATGTTTTGCAAACCAAAACCGATTCCAACAGAAAGTGCGCCCAACACAATCGTAATTCTGTCGATAGGTATTTTGGTGGCTGCAAGCGCCAGTAAAAATCCGCCGGTTAATATTGCCAGCCGAATTAATAAAATAGAACTGCCCAAACCCTTTTTACGGGATGTATTTGTTTGCTGCTCCCTTAAGGACGTAAAATAGGCGATGGTATTGGCTAAAAATGCAGACAATAAAAGTATTCCAATAAAAAGAAAAATGCTGCCATAGGAGAATGTAACGTCACCCACTTTTCTTGGTGTTTTAAAAAAATCGGTCAAACCATTTATCACCGGATCTATCCAACCGATGTAATAAAGTGTGAAATATAGCCAGACAAGAAAGGATAAAACATAGAGCACTGCTTTAATCTTATTTTGTAATTCGCGGTAATCAGTAACAGATGTTGCATTTTCATTTTTAGGCTTACTGGCTTCCAGCAACAGGTAAATGGCTTCCATGGCCACCTGTACAAAAAAGTATAATGAAATGCCCCGGTAAAAACCTACCACGCCTGTGGTGCCATATACTTTAGATAGCCGGTACATGCCAAACAGGTTAGCAACAAATGCAAGACCACAGGCAACAATCATAAACCCAGCTAAAAATCTTAGTATAATGTGTAGCTTGTCGTCACCCTCTACAAACCGTTCCAATTTAGCTTTCCACCAAATGTAAACACCCAGCGCAACAGCAAAAAGGTTGGATAACAATACCAGCCATCTTAAGGTATAAACTGTTTCCCAGTTCAATCTGATATAACTAAGAAACAGGTACAAGGGCAATATGGCTAAAAAAGCAATATCCATTTTATTGCTGAAGCGTAAAGTTGCCAGCGGCATACTACATACAATCATTATGAGGGTAAGCATTGCCACAATTGGAACCGGCATGTTACTAAAAAATAAATACGAAAAAGGCATTATTAATATTATGGAAGAAAAAAGCGGGTAGCGGCTAAAATAAGTTACTCTTTTTTGAATGATGGTATCCTGATGATTTTTTCGGGTGCTCTTTTTTAGAAAGAAATAGGCGCCCAAAAATACCAGCAGGATTACAGCCAGCAATTTCAAAATCTGTTCAGTAGATTTTGAAATAAAACTACTCATAACTTTGATGTTAAGTGCATTTGAATTACTTAACTGCTGGCGCCATTTTGTGTTATCATAGTTTCTACTGTCCCAAACCGCATTTATTTCTTTATCCCAAAAAGTGTTAACTACCAATTTTTTTTGAACGTACAAAAGATTATTTAGTTCCGCCAGCCTAATCAGCAGGTTTTGAACATTGGCCTGGTATTTTGAAAGTATCAATCGCTGTTCTTTATAATGTTGTTCAATTTCGCTGATGGATGCATTCAATTTAATGGATTCTCTTTTTAATGATTGCATTGCTCTTGATGTATCTAGGCTTTTCGACAGAACTGTATCGGGTTTAAATGCAGTTAATGTATTTTCCACATCTTTTAGCCTTTCTGTGTTTTCTGCCAATTCTTTACTGTAGTCTGCTGCATTGGATTTCATGGTGTTTACCACCACTTCCAATCCCATTAAATAACGCAAATTCAACTTGCCTGCGTTTTCTTTTGTGTTAGCCAACAACATTTCTACCATCCCCATGTAGCCGGGCAAAGTTTCCCGCATATTGGTGGTATCTAACCGGTTTGCCAGTATCATTTTTAGCCCCTCTAACTTTAAAGATTTGCCCTGGATGACTGACAAAATTCTCATTGCGGAATCGTTGCCGTAAGCGGGCAGTTGGTCCATCGAATCTTCGTAATGATCGTAAGCCTTTTCGATATCGATTAAGCTCCTTGTGTCGGTTTGTTGAATATTTTGAGCGTGAACATTGATAGTTAACAATATCAATGCAAGCAAAATGGCAGCCATGAAGCACCTAGATTTAATCAGTATTTGCGGTAGGCATATTTTTTTTTGCATGTGGTTTAACTTTTAAGGCCTAAATAATATTTGCAGGTAGCTGTTTGAGTAAAAGAATGAACGCATTACACTTACACTATTTTACGGTTAAAAATTGACTTGAAAGCCGGTGGAAAAACTATAGAAATAATTTGAAATGGGTACGGCGGGCTGATCATCCAAAATATGATCCCAGTGCAGTACAATGGAAAAATGTTTGCCGGTTTTTATAAAAGCATTGACATCTAGATACCATCTGGGTCTTAAAAAATTACCACTGAAAGGAAACTGCAAAAAGGTAACGGCAGCCACATCTACCATGGGCGATAATTTACCGGCAACCTTCCAATAATTATTCAGCCGCCAGGCCTGGCGGGTTACCTTTGGTGGATTTACCGGAATCAATTGTGGATCTTTTACACCCGACCAATTCCATTTTTCCGATTCATGAAAAACGCCCAACCCGGCATAAAAGTTAAACGCTTGCTTATGAAAAAGTTTAAATCTAGTATTGGCCCCGCCTAAAAAACGGTATTCCATTCCCCACGCCCCATTCCATTGGTATTGTATATATTCTTCTAGGCTAATTTTTCTTGTATCATTGTCTTTAAATCGAAGGTGTACATAACCATCGTTTTGCAGGGATTGCTTACCATTTACAGTTACGTCAGCTTTAGCCAATAAAAGAAATACAAAGTCATTTTTAAAAAACCGGTCAAGTTCTGATGAAGTACTTAGGTTAACCAGGTTGCTTTTATTTTTATCAGAAGTAAAGGAAAGCATGCCATTAAATTTTATTTTTCTAAATACACTATCTTGACTCAGCGACCTGTCAATGTTCATGATTTGTGCAAAATTGTAAGAAGTTGCAGCAAAAAATAACAGCCATATTAAGATTGTTGATTTTAAGAGGGGTTTATTCATTTGATATTGAAATTACGTTTGGGTGTGTTGCTTGCTTTTTAAATCTTGATGAAGTTTAAAAACTATATTCAAATTTGATCCAAAATCAAGGGGTAATTTGTAGCGAATTAAAAATCTCTACAAATTTTTTAAATAAAATGTAAGCAGGGTTTATTTCCTCTCGCAAGTGTTCGTCTTTAGCCGGCCAATTGTGTCTACTAGTTATGCTTTACTGTATCCGGGTTTCAGACGCCAGTGGGTAAATCTTCTGCAATGTACCTGCCTACCATTCATCGTACGGTGGCCGCCGGGTCTTCGACACACTGCACCTAAGGCAATCAGTTCAAAATATAATTATACCAATGTGATTTATATAATATGCCAATATTTTATAAATCTTACAGTGGTAAATGCCGATGGTATCAAACAAATAGTACAATGAGGCGATAGCCGATATTGGACTATATTGTTTGT
>JBIIPY010000017.1:0-38983 GCA_044342365.1 Ferruginibacter sp.
GTTTAAAGAAATAAAATCTACCTTGTCAAACGGCGAAAACCTTTACATTAGGGGGTTTGGGAGTTTTATCATCAAAAAACGTGCAGCCAAAATCGGTCGCAACATCAAAAAAAATGTAGCCGTATCTATTCCAGAGCATTTTATTCCTGCCTTTAAACCTGCAAAAGAGTTTGTTCAGGAAATCAAAAGCTCAGAAAACATAAAAGAAATGCCAAAATTGGAAGATGAAAACGAAGGTTAGTGTAACTTTGCGCTCCGCCCCAAGGTTGGGGCGGGTTTAATTGTACAGCGTGAAGAAGCAACCTCTTGTTCTCATTATTTCTGGCCTTTGTATGGTAGTGGCCCTTTTTCTCTTTGGACGTACATCGGAACCTAAAAAGCCGATGACCACCCCTACCTCCGGAGCCAATGCTCAAAAATTATTTGATATTCAATCGTTTATAAACACTTCTAAGGGAAATCTAACCACTTCTCAGGTGCTGTATGTCACCGAATTAGAAAACGGCATCACACGTGGAGACGTCTCTACCCAACAAATTACCTCCTACAATGCGCTCGCTCACTTTTGGAAAGACAGTGTAAAAAGCTTCGAACCTTACGCTTATTACATTTATCAATCTGCTGTGTTGGAAAATTCAGAAAAAAGCCTCACCTTTGCAGCCCAATTATTTTTAGACGCTTTGAGAGCAGAGCACGACGATGCTAAAATTGATTGGGAAGCTGGGAAGGCGATTGAATTGTTTGAAAAGGCATTGTTGTTGAATCCAAACAATGATGATCTGAGAATCGGATTGGGAAGCTGCTACGTTTTTGGAAAAGGAAGAGGAGGTGATGCATCGCAAACCATGAAGGGGATCCAGGAACTACTTACCGTTGTAAGAAAAGATTCTAACAACCTTAAAGCTCAGTTTGTACTGGGTGTTGGTGGTTTGGTTTCAGGGCAACACGATAAAGCCATTGAGCGTTTCACGAAAGTGGTAACCGCACAACCCAACAATTTGGAAGCCATTGCATTTATGGCCGACACATATGCTGCAAAGGGCGATAAACCCAATGCGGTAAAATGGTACAATATCAGCAAAAGATTGGCGAACAGCCCATCCTACTCTAAAGAAGTAGATGAAAGAATAAAGATGCTGCAATAAAAGAAACTCGTACAACGAACTATATTTTTAAATTATTTATCAAACACAAAACTTATTATTATGCCTTGTGGTAAAAAAAGAAAACGTCATAAAATTGCTACTCACAAGCGTAAAAAGCGTTTAAGAAAGAACCGTCATAAAAAGAAATAATTTCTTTTTATAGCTGGGTGCCCCGATATTAATCGGGGCCCCTAATAACTATATGCATGTGTAAAACAGCCACTGCTGGGTAATACCATGCCGTTTATGTTTTACTTCCATGATATAAACGGATTTCCAGAAAACTTTTTACACTTTGACGAAGGAACTGATTATTAATTCACTGCCGCAGGGAGTAGAAATTGCCTTGCTGGAGGATAAGAAACTGGTGGAGTTACACAGCGAAAAAGCTGATGCCAACTTTGCCGTGGGAGACCTTTACCTCGGAAAAGTGAAAAAACTTATCCCCGGACTGAACGCTGCATTTGTAGAAGTAGGTTTTGAGAAGGATGCGTTTTTGCACTACACCGATTTAAGTCCCTATGTACGTTCTATTCTCAAGTTCACCAACCTAGCAGTGAACGACAAATCTGAAGAAGGATTCGATTTCGCTAAGTTTAAGGTAGAACCAGAGATCATCAAAACGGGTAAGATCACGGAAGTGCTGAATGGCCGACCAAATGTTTTGGTACAAATTCTTAAAGAACCCATTGCAGCAAAAGGGCCCCGCCTCAGTTGCGAACTCTCACTTCCAGGTAGATATGTGGTGGTGACACCCTTCAACGACATTGTTGCTGTTTCCAGAAAAATTCACTCTTCCGAAGAGCGCAAAAGACTCCAGAAAATTATTGAAGCCATTAAGCCGAAAAATTTAGGCGTTATTGTGCGTACCGCCGCTGAAGGTAAACACACCAGCGAATTGCATGAAGACTTGTTAGGTTTAATTGCAACCTGGAAAACCATTCAAGGCAACTTGAAAAATGCGGTGGCGCCCGCCAAGATTTTGAGCGAACAAGGCAAGGCTACCAGTATGCTGAGAGATCTACTCACGGCAGACTTCAACCGCATTGTAGTAAACGACAAAAATATTTTTGCTGAAACCAAGAGTTACATTCAACGTATTGCGCCAGACAAAGTAGATATCGTAACGCTTTACAGCAACGGCTTACCACTTTTCGACAACTACGGTATTACCAAACAAGTGAAAGCGGCTTTTGGAAAAACGGTAAACCTACCTAGCGGTGCCTACCTCATCATTGAACATACGGAAGCACTACATGTAATTGACGTAAACAGTGGATATAAGAGTGTAAGCAACAATCAGGAGCAAAATGCATTGGAAACCAACTTGGAAGCAGCAGAAGAAATTGCTCGCCAATTAAGGTTGAGAGATTTGGGCGGTATTATTGTGGTCGATTTTATCGACATGAAGTTGATAGAAAATAAAAAGAAACTGGCAGATGCCATGGATCTTTTTATGAAGACAGACAGGGCTAAACACGCGGTATTGCCTATAACCAAGTTTGGGTTGATGCAAATAACACGCCAGCGGATGAAGCCGGAAATGAACATCAATACCAGCGAAATTTGTCCGAGTTGCCAAGGTACCGGTAAAATTAGCAGCACCCTTATTTTGGAAGATGAGATTGCGAAAAACTTGAGTTACCTCATCATGCAAAAACACAAGGGACTCACCATTGAAGTGCATCCTATTCTACACACTTACCTCACATCTGGTTTCCCTAGTAGGAGAATGAAGTGGGGTTGGAAATACAAACAAAAAATAAAGATAAAAGCCAATAGCAGCAACTATCTCACGGAGTTCAGGTTTTTTGACGACAGTGATGAAGAAATTAAATTATAAGATGAAGAGAACCCTGCAAATTGCAGGGTTTTTTGTTGTTATTTGATGAAGTTTGGGTAAAATATTATCCTTGCCAAATCGTTTTTTACAACCCATTAATACCGATTGGACAAAAAATATAGTCCAATATCGGCTATCGCCTCATTGTACTATTTGTTTGATACCATCGGCATTTACTCCCGAAAGCATTCGGGATAAGATTTATAAAATATTGGTATATTATATAAATCACATTGGTATAATACAGCAATTAAAAAGCCGCCTCATAATGTATGATGCGGCTTTAATAATATAAAAACAATGTATTAATTCAATTCAGCAGACACCTTCACCAGCGCTTCTTTTGAAACTTTTTTGCCATCTGCCATCACAGAAAAATCTGCGAGGTTTACAGAAAAATTAGAGGTAGCGGCAATTTTTCCACCCAAAATGGTAATAGTAGAAGGAGCAGTGATGGTTTTAGTGGTTTCTTTGATGGTTAATTCACCAGTTACTGTAACGGCATAAGTACCATCTTTTTTAAAGTTTACCTTTTTCTGATCATCAATTTTACCTTTGAAACTAAACTTTGGATACTTCTCAGAGTTCAGCCATCTTTCTGCATTAAAATGCTCTTCTACTTTTTTGTTTTCAAAAGAAAAGTTTTTAACTGCAGCTTCAAAAGCTACTACACCGGTTTTAATATCCAGTGCTGCAATCACTGTTTTGTTTTCAGCCTTCGCTACAGGATCTGCAGGAGTGGAAGCATCAAATAAAATACTAGCTGAAGTTGTTTTTTTGCTTTGTGCAAATAAACCTGCACTCGCAAAAAGTAGTGTAAAAAGAATGGTTGATTTTTTCATTGTGAGATGTTTTGTTACTGTTTATTGTTTTGTAAAAATAATTGATTGCTTAAATGAGATCGTATGTGTTTCTAAAATATCGCTGTAAATACTGCCACTACAAATCCCTTTTACCTTTACGCGATCGCCTACCTGAAGGCTTTGTACACTTTTTGCAGCGGCTTTTTCAAAGTCGAAAATAACATAGGAACCTGTGCTATCTGCCATACTCAACGTTGCCGTAGAATCTGTAGCGTTTAATTCTGAAACCAAGCCTTCCACCACCATCACTTGCTCTCTGTATGCCGCATTGGAAGCACTGTCGGCAGTTACAAACTCGTGAATGAGTTGCAGGGCATCTTTGGTGAACGTAGCTTTTAATGAATCAGTAGCAGCCGTTTTTTCAGAAACCTGGCTTTCTTTAATTTGACTAAAAGCAAAGAACGATAAAGCAAGCGGCGCCACTATAAAAAATACTTTCCACCCCCACTTCTTGGGCCAACTGTTTAAAATAAGTACAATTGAAGCGGTTACAGCCAGATACAAAGCAGGCTGAATGGCTGTAGTTAATTGAATGTTGTTGTCGAAAAGCTTGAGCTCATTGGTAAACAAAATATACACCAATGCCAAGCCGAGTACCATCGCACCAGCAAATGCGCTGTAAATACCTGCAAATGATTTTCTCAACAACAAAAACATTATCGTCACCAAACACAAAGCGGGCATTAACCAGAATATACCATTCGCAAAAACATAATCTGGAAAAGGATTGGTAATGGCAAAATTGGTTTCCGATAAACTGTAAAAATTACCGGTAGCCATGTCTTTGGCAGTAACTGGCACATTCACCCATTTTACCCAGGGTAAAAAAAAGCAAACAATAACAGCCAGGGCTGCCATTAAGGAACCGTATTTTATTACCGATCCGGGTTGGGTTTGAGTCATTCGAAAAGATGCTTAAATAGATGATGCTTCAAATATACAATGTTTCAACATCGAGGAAAAGTAAATGAATGATATTTGATTGAAGGAATGGTTAATTTATTTAAAAGGTAAAACTCGATGTATCGCTGTAAACAACATCCATATAAAAACAAACCCCGACATTTACGTTGGCCGGGGTTGTAAGTATTAACTTGGTTGTAATTAGTGTTGGTGATTGTGTTGCATGCCAACCAGTTCATCAGCGGTTACTTTTTTCTCTTTCGGATTGGTTTGAGAAGTGGCATACGCAAATACTTTTTCAGTAATGAGCCTGCGATAGGTTGCGTCTACTTGCTTTTCATCTTTCATCATACGATCGATGTAGCTGTCTAACCAACTCATGTCTTCGCCCATATTCATTTGACCGAAATAACGAGACACTTCTCCCCTCATGTGATCTTTCAATTCAGCTTCTGTTACTTCTAATTTATTCTCGGTGATCAAACGATCGCTGATCAGCGTCCACTTTAATTGTGAGCTGAAACTAGGAAATTCTGTTTCTGCCTGTTCAGCAGTCTTTGGTTCATCACCACCGGTTTGCAACCAACGCTTCAGGAATGATTCCGGAAACTCCATCTTGGTTTCATCCAATAAATAATGGTACAACTGGTCTTGCAGTTGGTTTACACTTTGTGCATCCCAATATTGTTCAATCTCTCTTTTCAGGGTAGTTCTTAATACTTCTTCGGTTGTAATTCCTTTACCCGGAAATATTTCGTTGAAGAATTCTTCATCCAATGCTTTTTTTTCAACCAGTCCAATCTTCACAATTTCCAATTTGAAAAATTTATCCGCAGCAGTAGCATCGTTTTTCTCAAAACCCAAATCCTGTTGCATCATTTCCAATTTATCTGCTTCAAAAGTTTTACCCAGTTGAAACACGATGGAATCGCCTACAATTTTACCTTTCAAGTCTTGTTGAATAGCTGGTGCAAAATATTTAAGTATTACAGAATTTTCTTTGCTGATACCGCCTTCTACCTCGTTGCCGTCTTTGTCGGTTTCTGTAAATAAAACGTTCAATACATTTTCTTCATCGTCTACCAAATCAGGTTCCGTCATGTTGCCGCCTTTGATTTGCATGCGACTGATTTCTTCCGTTACCATGTCATCAGTAACCGTTACAATATGTTTAGTAACAGGTGCTTTTGACAAAGTTGCAATTTCGAAAGCTGGTTTCAAACCAATTTCAAAATCGAAAGCTATTTCGCTGGGATTGTTCATATCCAACGAACTCAGGTCGTTGTTGAGTGGTAGTGGCTGTGCAAAAATATCGGGCTTATCTGTGTTGAGCCAGGTAAATAATTCTTTTTCGATGGTTTTCAATACTTCGTCAGAAAAAATACCTGCACCGTACATTTTTTTGATCATACCAGCAGGAACCATTCCTTTTCTAAAACCTGGGATATTAGCGGTTTTGCTGTATTCTTTCAGCTTCTTTTCAAAAGCGGGAAAATAATCTTCTTTGCTGATCTTAACGGTCAATTTATCATTTAATAAACCAATGTTCTCTCTTACTACTTTAGCCATTTTAAAAGTTGATAGGTGTTAAATTAAAAAGTTGATAAGTCGGTTGGTGTAATGTTAAAAAAACATTTCAACGACTCAACTTATCAACTCAATCTGTGCGGATGATAGGGGTCGAACCTACATGCCTTGCGGCGCTAGATCCTAAGTCTAGTGCGTCTGCCAATTTCGCCACATCCGCGTGTTAAAGCCTGGGCCTTGCTGCCCAACTTTATAGTCCTGTTGCATACTTTTTAACTTTTTGATAAGCTGATCTGTTACAAACGGGTGGCAAAAGTAAGGGTTTTATTCAAATTATCGGGTTGTTCCAATAAGTAAAATGGCGAAAAATATAAAAATGGGTGAAGATATTTTGCAAAGCGTTTTTTGATGGGGTCAATTTTTAAACTAAATTCGTGATACTCATGCAAGTTACTGAAACCATACCAGCCTATAACTTATCGGAAGAAGAGGAAAAAAAAGAGATTCTTCGCCATTATCGGGCCTTACTGAGGGTATTGAAAAGCAAATTGAAGCCGGGTGACAAGGTATTACTTCGAACCGCCTTCGAAATGGCAGCAGAAGCACATAAAACCATGCGTCGCAAAAGCGGTGAGCCCTATATTTTGCATCCTTTAGCCGTAGCTAAAATTTGTGTAGAAGAAATAGGACTCGGAATAAGAAGTACCATTTGCGCCTTACTGCACGATACCGTAGAAGATACCGATGTTACACTTGAAGACGTTCAAAGAGAATTTGGGCCTGAGATCGTAAAAATTGTAGATGGCCTCACCAAAATTTCTACGGTGATGGACGCCAACACTTCAGAACAGGCGGAAAATTTTAAAAAAATATTGCTAACCCTCACCGACGATCCGAGGGTAATTCTCATTAAACTGGCCGATAGGTTGCACAACATGCGCACGATGGACAGTATGAAAAGAGAAAAGCAACTAAAAATATCATCCGAAACAGTGTATGTATATGCTCCTTTGGCACACCGTATGGGTTTGTACAATATTAAAACAGAAATGGAAGATCTGGCCATGAAGTACATGGAACCAGATACCTACAGATACATTGCGCAAAAATTACAGGATACCAAAAGAGAACGAACCCGTTACATCAATGATTTTATAAAACCCATCAAAACCAAACTGGAAAAAACAGGTTTGGATTTTGAAATTCATGGCCGACCAAAAAGCATACACAGTATTTGGAGTAAAATAAAAAAGAAAGGCGTTTCTTTTGAAGAAGTGTATGATTTGTTTGCCATCAGAATTATTGTAAACGCCCCACCAGAAAAAGAAAAAGAAGATTGCTGGAAGGTGTACAGCATCATCACAGATGCCTACAACCCATCGCCAGAAAGATTGCGCGATTGGTTGAGCAACCCCAAGAGCAATGGCTACGAAGCGTTGCACACCACTGTAATGGGCCCACAAGGCAAATGGGTAGAAGTACAGATTCGTACCAAAAGGATGAATGAAATTGCAGAGAAAGGTTTGGCCGCACATTGGAAATACAAAGAAGGCACCAACGAAGAAAGTCGTTTCGATAAATGGTTTCAACAAATAAGAGAAGTACTCAGCAGCAATGACAGTAACTCATTGGATTTCCTACAAGACTTTAAAACCTCTTTTCTTACAGAAGAAATTTATGTGTATACACCAAAGGGTGATGTAAAAATGTTGCCGGTAGGTGCTACAGCACTCGACTTTGCATTTGGTGTACACACGGCCATTGGCAGCAAATGTATTGGCGCCAAAGTAAACCACAAACTGGTACCCATCAGTCATAAACTAAGAAGTGGAGATCAGATTGAGATCATCACCAGCGCCAAACAAAAACCCAACAGCGAATGGTTGAATTTTGTGGTAACGAGCAAGGCGAAATCGAAAATTAAAGACACGCTTAAAGAAGAAAAAAGAAACATCGCCGAAGAAGGACGTTATATTTTACAGCGGAAACTGGATGGGATGAATGCGGTAATGAACCAAACCAACCTCGAAGAATTGGCGGTGTTTTATAAACTCAACAGTTCACTTGACCTCTTGTATGAAATCGCGATCAAAAAAATTGATCTTAAGGAGCTGAAAGAATTTACGGTTCATGGCGACAAGCTCCTGGCCCCAAAACCTACAAAGACTGTAGAAGAAAAAACAGAAACCGACATAGGGGAAAGACAGGTCAGCAAAAAAGACAAGGACGCAGAACTGATCATTTTTGGCGAAAGCAGCGATAAGATTATGTACACATTGGCCAACTGCTGCAAGCCCATTCCAGGCGATGATGTATTTGGTTTTATCAGCACCGGTGAAGGTCTAAAAATACACCGTACTACCTGCCCCAACGCTACTCGTTTGATGGCCAACTATGGGCACCGTGTAGTGAAAACCAAGTGGGCTAAAAATAAGGAGATATCTTTCTTAACAGGTCTTAAAATTATTGGATTGGATGATGTGGGTGTGATTCATAAAATTACCAACCTCATCAGTGGCGAACTTCGGGTAAATATTTCTGCCATGACCATTGAGGCGAACGATGGCATTTTTGAGGGCAACGTAAAAGTGTTTGTACACGATAAAGAAGAGCTAGATAATTTGGTAGACGAGTTGTTAAGTTTGCCCGGCATAGAACGGGTTGACAGATACGATACAGAGTAAAAAATTGGCCCGTGTAGCGGACCCTTATTTTTATAAAATGATGTTTTTACTTTACTCCAAGGCTTCTTTCTTACGATCTGCTGCAATCTTATTACAGTAATCAAAAACTGCCTGAATTTCGGCATTGGTTAATTCAGGATAAGGCAGCATGGGCGACTGCTTCCAGGTTTCAAACAATTTGGCAGCATAATCGTTGCGTTGTATAACTTCCTGAGAATTGCGCACAAAATCATAAAGCAGCTGCTGATTCTTCCACCGGTTGTTTACATCTACCAGCGCGGGTGCTGCAAAATCTTTGTCTGCCATATGGCATTGCTGGCATTTTACTTTGAACAGCTGTTCCCCTATTTCCAATGGAGTACTGGCAACAGTTCCCTCCTTTGACGATTTGCCTCCACCACAGCTCATCAACAACAACATAAAAAAAAGGAAGCCTAATTTGTTCATGATTATTTCAATACTTCTCTACTGATCACTAATTTTTGAATTTCACTTGTACCCTCGCCGATGGTACAAAGTTTGCTATCGCGATAGAATTTTTCTACCGGAAAATCTTTGGTATAACCATACCCGCCAAATATTTGTACAGCATCGGTACTCACTTCTACCGCTACTTCGCTCGAATAATATTTTGCCATGGCCGCTTCTTTGGTCATGGGTAGGCCTTTCATTTTTAAATCGCATGCTTGCTGAATCAGTAATTCGGATGCTTCAATTTTAGTGGCCATGTCTGCCAGCTTAAAAGCAATTCCCTGGAAGTTGGCAATAGGCTGATCGAATTGGTGCCGCTCTTTCGAATACTGCACACTGGCTTCATATGCGCCTCTGGCGATACCTACGCTAAGCGCTGCAATTGAGATACGACCGCCATCCAAAATTTTCATAGCTTGTTTAAAACCTGATCCCACTTCACCTAGGCGATTGGCGTCTGGTATGATACAATTGTCGAAAATCATTTCTGCTGTTTCACTCGCACGCATGCCTAATTTATTTTCTTTTTTTCCTGCGCTGAAACCAGGCGTTCCTTTTTGTACAATAAAGGCAGTGGAATTGTTTTTAGCCCTTGGTTCACCAGTTCTGCACACCACAACTGCTACATCCCCACTTTTACCGTGTGTGATCCAGTTTTTGGTTCCGTTGATCACCCATTGGTCGCCCTCTTTCACAGCTGTGGTTTTCATGTTGCCAGCATCACTTCCGGTGTTGGCTTCCGTTAAACCCCATGCACCAATATGTTCTGCAGTAGCCAGTTTTGGAAGGTATTGTTGCTTTTGCGCCTCATTACCAAAAGCCATGATATGGCCAGTGCACAAAGAGTTGTGTGCCGCTACTGATAATCCAATAGATCCACAAACCTTGGCAATTTCCTGTATAATGACGTTGTATTCAAAATAGCTGAGTCCGGCACCACCATATTGTTCTGGCACTAAAACACCCATCATCCCAAGTTTACCCAGTTCTTTAAAAATGTGCACTGGAAATTCCTGCGATTCATCCCACTCCATTAAGTTGGGTTTGATGTATTGTATGGCAAAATCACGGGCACTTTGTGCCACTTGGATGGTTAATTCTGACGGAGTAAAGTTCATATCTAGCGATCGTTGAAGCCGCAAAATAATCAAAAATCAAATACTTACAGCTGTTAGTTTAGCCTTCTACAATAATTTAATGTACCGTTAGGTAAGGAGCCATTTTGGCGAAGATTTGTTCATCAACAATCATTATTTTTTTAACATCTTCTATTGTTCGATAGGCACCATGTTGTGTTCTGTATTGTACAATAGCATTCGCCAGGTGATACCGAATGTAAGGATGTGCTTTTAATTGATCGATAGTAGCTTCATTGATGTTGATGGGGGTGATGCCGGTATGCAACTTCAGATAGGGTGCAATTTTTTGGAAAACAGAATCATGCAATGCATACGTTTCTTTCACTTGCTCAACACTGTGAAAGCCTCCCAATTTGTTTCGGAATTGAAGAATTCTGGCAGACAACTTCGCACCAATGCCTGGCAATGCCATCAAAGCACTGGTATCTGCAGTATTGATATCAACAGCAACTATAGCTGGTTTTTCATAGGGTTTGTAGGGCTTGTAATTGCTTTTGTAATCAGGCTCAGTCCTTGCGGCAATGCGCACGTAAGGCTTCAACCTAGCGGCTTCATCCGGAAACAATCCCCATATTTTTTCAATATCATCGGCAGTTCTAAACTTTCCACCCTTGTTCCTAAAATTTACAATGGTGCCAATGGTTTTGTCTCTTAATCCCAAACGTTTCCACCCTGCTTCATCAATGGTATTAGGATCAAATTCAAACAAAATACCCGATGGTTTTGATGAGTGACTTTTCCTTTCATATGTAGGGTATCGGTTGTTGTCATTTTCATTTTTTTCGTATTTATAGGGCTTTTTTTGTTGAAGCACTTTTGCATTAATTGCTTCAATTTTCTCATCGTATTCTTGATTGCTGGTAATTTCACCTTCCTTGTAAAAGGCAATGATAAAAGGAATAGAGCACAGCAAGGAAATCAACATCAGTAAAATAAGCGCACCCCGCTTTTCTTTTCGGGTAAAATACAATACGCTGTAAAAAGGTTTTGCCGACATGGCTTAAAACTACAGCCAACGCCCTTTACAAAATAGGGGGAAAATCACATCAATTTATGTGATAAGCTGCTGCCGGTCGTAAGCGAGGAATTTCCAAGAGGGCAACGTTTCAGATACTTGTTCATGTGTACCTAACTGGTGGCTAATGTGCGTAAAATAAACACGGGGTATATTGAGTTCATCTGCCAGCTCAATGGCTTCCGACAAAGTAAAATGCGAAATGTGTTTTTTATGTCGAAGCGCATTCAATACTATGCTGGTAGAGCCTGCAATTTTTTGTTTCTCTGCGTCTTCAATTCTATTGGCATCTGTGATGTAGGTAAAATCTCCGAATCTAAAACCCAACACCGGCATGTGTAGGTGCCATACTTTGATGGGCTGTACGGGAATATCGCCCACCAGAAATGGTTCCGTATCTATATCATGCAGTTTTATATCTGGAATGCCAGGATATTTGTGTGCTTCAAACACATAATGAAATTCATTTTTCAAAGCCCTTTGAGTAAGTTCATTGGCATAAACATCTATCGCCTTGTGGTTGAAAAAATTAAAAGCGCGCACATCATCCATGCCGGCAATATGATCTTTGTGAGGATGGGTGTAAATGACTGCATCCACATTCTTCACTTTTTCTCTCAACATTTGGTAACGAAAATCAGGTGTGGTATCAATAACAATGGTAGTGGTACTACTTTGCACCATAATGCTACTGCGAAGGCGATTGTCTTTTTCGTCTGTAGACGAACACACTTCACAATCGCAAGCAATCATGGGTATGCCGCTACTGGTGCCGGTTCCTAAAAAAGTTATGGTTAATGGGGGACAAATCACCCTTCAAAAATAAGGATTCTACACAGCAGTGGGTAGCATGAATATTGTACTTGATGAAAAAAAATCGGATATGGCGTTATATTTACTGTTTAAACTTTTCTGCTCGCGATGATAAAATATTTTTCTTTTCTCTTCTGTGCCACACTCTTTATTGGATCCTGTGCTCCCAAACCTTTTGCAAAAACAAATCGTGTTTACAAAAAACAAGCAAAAGAATTGGCCGAGATTTTACAAAAAAAGCCATCCTACCTTCCCTTGTCAGACTCCATGAAAGCACCTGATACATGGGTTGGTACTACCAACTTTGGTTTACGAAAACCCAACGCGGTCATCATTCATCATACCGCACAAAAAAGCTGCGAACAAACCCTGGCTACTTTCACAATAAAAAGTACACAGGTAAGCGCGCATTATGTGATTTGCGAAGACGGCACCCTGCATTATATGCTGAACGATTACCTGCGTGCATGGCATGCGGGTAGTGGTAAGTGGGGCGGACAAACAGACATCAACTCTTCTTCTATCGGGATAGAAATTGACAATGACGGCACCGAACCTTTTACCGAAGCACAACTCAATAGTTTGTTGGGATTATTGGCATCATTAAAAAAAACTCACAATATACCTACTGCAAACTTTATTGCACATGGCGATATTGCGCCCGGCAGAAAAGTTGATCCCAGTGTGTTGTTTCCGTGGAAACGCCTTGCAGTTGCAGGCTATGGCCATTGGTACGATGACACCACGGGTGTGGTAGTTCCAAGCACGTTTAATACAACGCATGCACTCAGAATTATTGGATATGATCTCAGCAATCTGAACAATACCATTCGTGCATTTCGAAGGCATTTTTTGGCAGTAGAAGCAGAAGGAGCACTATCTGCTGCGGAAATAAAAGTATTGTTTGTATTGCTGAATAAATACTTATGATACGCTCATCAACTTTCATGTAAGTCGCGTACCAACGCTTCAAAACTAATTTCTTCCAACACTTTTTTGAGGGAAAGTTGTTCTTCATCGTACCATTTTACCAGGCGGATATGGCCATCCGATATTTCAATACCCGTTATATCTCCATCGTTGAAACAACAGCAGCCAGTATTAAAGTATGAAGGCTTTACCATTGGTTCGTTTTCGTACTCGTGTATTTTGTTGCTCGGATGTTTGTAATACCTGCCGGAAGCAAACACCGGGCTATGAGTATGGCCGGTTATTAACAATAAATTTTTTCGTTTACTGCTCCAATCATACATCATTTTGTTGTGTTGATTCCGCAGCGAAAAATCTTTGCTCGCACTATTGATGTTGATTCTTAAAAAACGTTGAAGGGGCATCCAAATGTGCGCAACGATCCATGTGCTCACAGCATTGTTATCGCTCATGAGATCGCCTTGGTGACCATGGGTACAAAAAATATTCAGCGGCAAACTCAAGCCATTGACTTGCAGCAATACACCTTCAAACACTGCAGGTGAAGGCGGAAAATATTTTTTGAGGTAATAATTCACAGCAAATTTATCTTTCCAGATGATGTCGTGATTGCCAAATGTTTTGGTATAACGTTGAGGGTGAAACGCCGCTTCAAGCACCAAACTTTTTTCGTTGGCGGGCAACAGTTCAGCAACATTGAATTTCCAGAGTTCTTCGCTGTCACCCAAATTAATAAAATGATAACCCTCCTGGTTGTAGTGTTCCAGTGCGGCGCAGTAATTGAGTTCACTTAGTTGAAAATCGTCGGCCCAACTTTTATTGCCTTTGTGCTGATCGCTGAAGATGATAAATTTTGCGGTGGGAGCATCTACTTGAATGGTTTGTACGGTATTGTCTTTGCCCGTTAGGCCATGTTGGTACAGTGCCGATAAAGAACTAAACACCATTTCCTTTTTGGGAGAAGCTGCCCATTTGTTAGCGATCCAGGTGAGTGGCTTTTTAAGCAGGTATTGTAATATTTTGCGCATAGTGGGTAGTCTATGCTTTTGGGGTTGTAAAATATTTACCAATCACAGGTAGTTTGGCCAACTCCTTCGCTTCAATTTTTGATACAAACCAGGTAAAGAAACCAAAAAATACTAAGCCTGAGCTGATTGAAAACCAATATGATTCAGAAATCCATGTTGTAATAGCTACATGTAGCAGATATATTAAGACTACCAATACTACATAAGAGATCAATTTTTTAACCGGGTAAGGAACCGGATAATATTTCTGCCCCAGTTTATAACTCAAAATCATCATAATCAGGTAACAGCAAAAGGTAGCAATGGCAGCGCCTGTATAATGTAAGATGGGTATCAACAATATATTGAGAACAATGGTGATGACGGCACCAGCGATGGTGATCATGGCGCCAAATTTATTTTTGTTGGTGAGCTTGTACCAAACGCTGAGGTTGTAATAAATGCCCAGAAAAATATTACCCAATGCCAGCAGGGGAACAATTTCGAGTCCTTGCGTCCAGGCTTCGCTGGCATAAGTTTCAAAAATCCATTTAAACACATCGAGAAACAATGAGATGGTTAAAAACATAAAACAACAGGCGATCACAAAAAACTTCATCACCCTAGCATAGGTGCGTTGGGCATTTTCGTTTTTACTTTGGTTAAAAAAGAAGGGTTCGGCAGCCATACGAAAAGCCTGTATCAAAATGGTGATGAGCAAGGCTATACGAAAAATATTGGCGAAAACGCCCAATTCATGATCGGCTTGCGCACGAGGAAGGTCTACTACATGCCTGTAAATTAATCTGCTCAATACATCGTTTACCATTCCACCTAGCCCTACAATGATCAACGGCATACTGTACCGCATCACTTCTTTCCACAGTTCTTTATCGAAAACGAAATGTATTTTTCGAATCTCTTTTGACAATACCAACAATGTAAAAAAGCTTCCGCACAAATTGCCCAGTAGATAATATCCCAACCCTATTTTGTCGTTGTAAATAATTTTTACCCATCCCTCAGGATTGTTTTTTGCCATGGTGGGAGCAATCCCTAAAAAGAAAATAACCATAGAAAGATTTACAACGATGCCGAGCATACGGGCAAGTGCATAACGCCGGGGCCTGTTTTCCTGCCGTAATTTGGCAAAGGGTAAGGTATTCAGATTGTCTACAGCCAATATCGCTATCATCCACAAAATATAATCAGGGTTTGAGGTGAGGTCTGCCGCATCAACCAGCCAGTTTTGCGACAACAATAAAATGATGCTGAAAAAAATGGTAGAGCCCAGCAAAGACAATGACAAAGTACTGTAGAGTTTTTCTTTATCGTGCAGTTGAGAAAAACGAAAATAGGCGGTTTCCATTCCGTACGAAAAAAGTACGTTTAGAAAGGGAATCAGAGAATACACTTGCACCAAATCGGCTGTCTTTTCTGGCATATCGATAAAAAACGGTAGCGACATGTTCATCAGATAGCCCAAAAACCTGCTCAGGATGGTAGGTACGCCATACCACAATGTTTGCCCTGCCAGTTTTTTAATTCCGCTCAATGTATTCGTTTTTTTTTTTCAAATTTAAGAGAAAAGCGGGCCATTTAGTGTTTGAATTGTAGGGGGCCATCAGGACCAAACCTTTTGCTCTTCGTAAAGCTGGTATCTGTAAGCGTGTAAAGAAAATAAACGAGTTCATTTTTTTGCAACTTATTAAGTGTAATCGGTTTTCGTAAATTGCTGTCTAATCCCGGTACAGATCTGTTTATTTTGTTGATGTAAAAATCTACCACCTGTGGTACCGAAAAAATACTACCATCGTGCATGTAGGGCCCGCTGAGTTGCACATTTCGCAAAGTGGGTACTTTGAATTTTAATGAGTCGGTTGATGATCTGGTAATACCCATTCTGCCCAAATCATTTCTTCTGTTGAGTGGATATCCATTATTGCGAAAACTATTGTTGGTAAACAATGGTTCTTGGTGGCAGGGACCACAGTAAGTTTTAAAAAGGGTATACCCTTTTTTTTCAAAATTACTGAACGTATCTTTTCCATTCATCACGCGGTCGTATTTGCTGTTGGCTGAAACCAAGCTACCGGTAAACTGCGCCATTGCTTTCAGCATGCGTTCGCTGCTGGCATTGGGATCGCCAAATGCAGCTTTGAACATTTTTCTGTATTCCTCATCTTCCCTTAAAAATTGTAAGATGCCTTCCAGCGTTTGCCCCATCTCGTTAGGAGCAGTAAGCGGTGCCAGTGGCTGCACTTCCAAATGATTGATGGCACCATCCCAATGAAAACTATTCATCCACGCAAGGTTCATCAAACTCGGTGCATTGCGGGTGGTAAACTGGTTGCCAATACCATGGCTCACATCGTGGTCTAAGGAACTAAATGCTGCAAAGGGTTGGTGGCAGCTGGCACAACTTACGGTACTGTCGATACTCAGCCTGGTATCGTAAAACAATTTTTTACCCAATTGAAATCCTTGTTCCGTAAGCTTGTTTTTAGCAAAAATATCGGTGCTTGGTTTGGGCCATCCTTTCGGAATTTTAAATGATATTTTTTTGGGGCGATAAGCACCATAGCCATCTTCTTTGGTAGCACCAATGATCAGCAGGTAAAAAGCCATCAACAAAAACATCGATATGGTAATTTTTATTTTCAAATTATTTATTCAATGTTGCCAATAGAAAACATGGCAGGTAAATTATCTGCAGCGGCAGCGGCCAATGCCCCGGGCGACATAATTAATGCATTGGCAGCAATGCTAATGTTGTTTTTGCTATTCCAAAATTTATCAAGGTCTACATGAATCATTATTTGGGGCGATTTTCCCGCTTCAATCAGCAATGGCTCAGGCAAGGTTAATGTTACTTTTCTATTGGCTTTGAAAGCCCCTGTATAACCACCAATATGGTATTCAATTTTTTGAAGATCGTTGGTGGAGGCGGCAGAATACCCTTCCAATTTAAAATAAATATAGCCTGTGTTCCAGGTCCAAAACATTCCATTTACAGGATCCAATGGGCCCGATTGTGCACCACTGCAATTGAGTGCACTGTCTACCCCAATAGTAAATGAAATATGATTATAAATAGCATTGTAAGGTTCGAGAAATATATTTTCTTGATTAGAAGCATCAATTAAATGTATGGAACGACGAGAGCGCTGCTTGAATTTTGATGTATTCGACAACAACTCCAAATTACTGATGTAATATTTTAGCCGAGTAGGTTGGAAAGATTCGCCAGTGCTATTTGTATAGGCACTGTCTACCAATACCAGGGGTTGTTGGTTTGCATAATGCTTGAATTGTATACTTACATAAGCAGGGTTGTTTTGTGCAAACACAACATTTGAGAGCAGTAATATGGCTACAGATGTAAGTAGTTTTTGAATCTTAATCATCATTGGGCGATGGTTTTTTTCTGTATTGTTTTATTTCACCTGCTTTTTTCTTGGCGACCAATCTTTTTAATTTACTGGCTTTGCTAGGGCGGGAAGCTTTTCGGGCTTTTGGAACGATGAGCGCCTTCTCTACCAGTTCATTCATCTTATCTACAACGATGGCTTTGTTGGCCAATTGTGTTCTGGCTTCTTGGCTTTTCACCAATAATAACCCATCTGCGTTGATCTTGTTGGTCAGTTTTTTAAAAATGCGTTCTTTTTCTTCGGCTAAAAAAAGTGAAGAAGCCTGTATATCCCAATACCCTTCTACCATGGTTTCCACCTTGTTCACGTTTTGGCCTCCTTTACCACCGCTTCGAGCCGTTTTAAACTTTATTTCGTATCTGATATCGGGCATACACCCAAAAATACCGAATAAAGCAGGCAAATTGCAGGGAATGAACCTTTTAATAAGGTTAAATATTTCGGTATGAACGAAAAAAAACACATTTTTGCAAGAATCAACGAATACAATTTTGGGCAACATTTATCAATCACTGGTACAAAAAAAAGCACAGGGCAAAAAATCATTTGCGGTGCTTATCGACCCCGATAAGGTAAATGACGCCAATATGGAACAACTAATCCGATTGGCCACCGATGCCCATGTTGATTATTTTTTAGTAGGCGGTAGCTTGGTCATTTCCAGTTACCTCGACGAATGCATTCAATACATTAAAAAAAGCTGTTCCATCCCCGTTGTACTTTTTCCGGGTAGTCCTAGTCAGGTGAGTTCATATGCCGACGGATTGTTGTATCTGTCTCTCATTAGTGGTCGCAATCCCGAATTACTGATTGGCCAGCATGTGGTAAGTGCACCCATTGTTAGAAAAAGTGGTTTGGAGATCATGTCAACAGGTTATATGGTCATTGATGGCGGTGCCCCTACCACCGTATCCTATATCAGTAATGCTACGCCGCTTCCATCCGATAAAAATGAAATTGCCATGTGTACCGCAATGGCGGGAGAAATGCTGGGCATGAAACTCATTTACATGGATGCGGGCAGTGGAGCCAGAAGGGCCATTGCTGAAACCATGATCGAAAAAGTAGCCACTTGCATCGAAGTACCCCTCATTGTTGGTGGCGGCATTACGCAACCAGAAAAAGCATACCTCAATTGCAAGGCTGGTGCCGATGTAATTGTAGTGGGCAATGCCATCGAAAAAGATCCGATGCTTATCAAAGAAATTGCCTCTGCAGTGCACAGTGTTCCTGTATCTATCTAATACCGATTGAACAAACAATATAGTCCAATATCGGCTATCGACTCATTGTACTATTTGTTTGATACCATCGGCATTTACTCCCGAAAGCATTCGGGATAAGATTTATAAAATATTGGCATATTATATAAATCACATTGGTATAAACTTTCGCCTTATTTATTCCAATAAAAAATCTCCAGCCTGCGCCGGAGATTCAACTATATTCAATATCTCGTTGATTTTTTATCTGTTCAATTTTTCAACCCTTGCCGGAGTTTCTTTTCCTGATACAATTCCTTTGCTGCTAATGGCAATGGCCTTGATGATTTCGGCCATGTTTTGCATATCCAGCGTTTCGATTTCATCATCCAGCGTATGGTAAAATTTCTCTATATCCATTTTTGAAGTGCTGATGGTGTGCGCCGGCACACCCAGTGCTGCCAGCGTTGCATTGTCTGACCGGTAAAATAAATTTTGAGTAGGATAAGGATCAGGCTCAAAACGAAATGCACTACCTTCTAAATTGGATTGTAAAATTTTGCCGAAATCCGATTTTTCATACCCGGTAATAAAAGCGCTGTTTTTACCCCACTTGCTTTCTGTTCCAATCATTTCTATGTTAAACATCGCCACAGCTTTTTGGGGATCAATTTGTTTTGAGAAATATTGAGAGCCAAAACCCCCTACTTCTTCTGCCGTAAAAGCTATAAACACCAACGTGCGCTCGTTATTCTTCATTTTGCTGAAATAGTTTGCCAGCATCATCACCGCAGTGGTTCCAGCAGCATCGTCGTTGGCACCATTGTAAATAGAATCGCCTGCTGCATTTGGTTTGGCAATACCCAGGTGATCGTAATGTGCCGAAAAAATAACCATCTCTTCTTTTTTCGATTTACCGGGTAATACTGCAATCACATTGGTTAATGGCATTGTAGAAATTTCATGTGTAGCTTCAAAAGAAAAAGTAGAAGGTGTTACACTCGTCAATACGAACAAAACAGGTTCTCTTGTATCAAAACGATCTCTTTTAAACCTGGTTAATCTTCTAAAGTTTTTGGAATGAGCTAGATCGACCAACACCAGCTGCTTGGCATTTTTGTCTATTATTTTTGCAGCTTCTACTTGAAGGTTAGCAGCGCTATCAATCACAATAATTTCATACCCACTTTTTTCATCCAGCTTCAACTGTGCGAGTGTAGTGACGGCGATGATATTGTCTTTTTGAATTTCGCTGCCATTGATGCTTCCGGATGCTGTAATGAACTTGGCCCTGGTCATTTCAAACGATTGTTTGTAAGTGCTGAGCCCACCAAAATACTGAAGCCCCAACTTTTTAAATTCGGCGGCAATAAAATCTGCTGCCTTGTCAATACCTGGCATAAAGGTTCTTCTGCCCTGCATTTCATCTGAAGCCAACACCCTTTCTATCCGCTCTGCTTCGGTAGCGTTTAATATTTGATCGATCTGTTGCGCTTTGCCTACCGTTGTAGCAGCAGTGAAAATAGAAGCGGCGAAAATGATTTTAAAATTCATATGGATGGTAAAATTAAAAATGTAAAAATATCAACTTCCTTGTGCAATGCTATAAACTCATCATTTCTTTGAACTTCACGGCTTGTCTTCTGCTCACTTCAATTTTTTCACCTGCCTTTAAATCAATGAGCAAACCTCCATTAAAATAAGGCTCTACTTTTTCTATCATGTGCATATTGATGATGTGTTTCCTATTGGCCCTGAAAAAAATTCTTTCGTCCAGCCTGTCTTCCAAAGCATTCAATGATTTTAAGATTAGCGGTTTGTTGCTACCAAAATATACTTTGGCATAGTTGCCAACACTTTCGAACAAACGCACTTCGCCGAGTTTTACGAACCAGCATTTTTCTCCGTCTTTTACAAACACCTGATCGTTTTCGCCTAGCATTCCTCTGCTCATCCCTGCCATAGCAGCCGCCAATTCTTTTTCTTCTGCCTGTTGAAGTTTGTGCAATGCGTCGGCCAATCTTTTGGGTTCTACCGGTTTCATGAGGTAGTCGAGTGCATTTACTTCAAAAGCCTTGAGTGCAAATTCATCGTACGCTGTGGTGAAGATCACATGGGGTGCTTTTTCCAATTCCATCAACATGTCGAAACCTGTTTTACCAGGCATTTGTATGTCGAGAAAAATAAGATCGGGCGACAGACTTTCAATTTTTTCTATTCCTTCTTGTGCATTGGCAGCTTCACCAATGACTTCAATTTTTGAAAATTCTGACAACAGTTTTTTCAGTTCATTTCTGGCGAGTCGCTCATCGTCTATGATAATTGCTTTGTACATAACAGCTAGTATTTTTTGAGCCTAAAATTATAAAATTGATGCCAATGGCATGATGATTTTTGATTCTACCATACTACCACTTACGTTCATTATTTTAAAATGTGCCTTACCTTGATACAACAAGTTGAGTCTGTCTTGAGTGCTTTTAATTCCAAAGCCATCGATGGTATAGGTGACCTGGCCATTGAGGGTTCCAGAATTTTGTACAATTAATTCGTAGTGGTTTTCTTTAAAGTCGGAAATGATACGAATAACGCCACCGTTAATTTGTTTGCTGATACCATGCTTGATGGCATTCTCAACCAATGTTTGCAGCATCATGGGTGGGATGGGCTGGTTGAGCGTATCTTCATCAATATCCATTTCTATTTGTAACCGCTCTTCAAAACGCATGTGTTCGAGTGCAAGGTAATCTTTCACAATATCCAGCTCCTGTTTAAGTGGCACAGTTTCCATTTTTTCTGCTTGCATGCTACTCCGTAAAATATTACTCAATTCAGTGATGGCTCTTCGTGCACGCTCCGGGTTTTCGTCTACCAACGCTCTGATGCTGTTGAGTGCGTTAAAAATAAAATGGGGGTTGATGTGCGATTTGATGGTTTTAAGTTCAAGCGATTTTACCACTGCTTCTAGCCTTAAGGTATCCAGTTCCTGTTTGCGGTTTCGTTCTACATAATGGTACATGTAGTAAATCATATTCCATACCAGCAGCAACCACATAGCATTAAAACTGCTGAAAAACAAACGTTGAAGTTTGCTATATTTCTCTAATTTCTCAGAGCTGTAGCCAATTGCATAATTCACCCCTTCTGTTAGAATTCCAAAAAAGATGGCAAAAACAAAAATGAGTGCTACAAAATAAAAAATTTGGGTCTTCAGGTTTTTCTCCAGCACTCTAAAGCTAATAATATTGAGTCGCATTACGTGCGTAATCAACACACCTAATAAGCAAGTTAGCAGCAGGCTGAGTAGAAAATACTTTTCTAATTCGCCAAAAGTAATTACAAAAAATACAAGCACCGCCAAATACACAGACCATCCGATGATCTGGCACCACCAATATCTAGAAATCTTATTAAACATACTGGTGCAAATCTACTTGGTTGTTCAATTAAATCTACACTTCATTTTACCAATGGCCAAATGCTGGGGTGGAAGGCTTGCAAGCATTATTGGACATGAAGACTGCTCCCAATGACCTTGCTGTGAAAGTAATTTTTTTTGTTGTGAATCTTACAAATGGAATTAAAAATGGATAAATGGAGCGCTGTTCCCGTATTGTGGATGTGGATATGTAATCGATTATTGCTTTAGCTTTACAGCACAATTAAGCAGTACATATGGGCAACCCCAATTTAGAGAGCAATGCTGGCAAATTAAACCCTGCCGACAAAGAATTTGAGAACAACATACGGCCGCAAGAGATAGATGATTTTAGCGGGCAAAGCCAAACCATTGAGAACCTCCGCGTTTTTATAAAAGCGGCCAAAGGCAGGGGCGAGGCATTGGATCATATCTTATTTCACGGCCCTCCGGGCCTGGGTAAAACAACGTTGAGCAGGATCGTGGCCAATGAATTGGGTGTTACCATTAAAGAAACGAGCGGACCGGTGATTGAAAAACCCGCCGACTTAGCGGGCCTCCTCACTAACCTGGAACCCAACGATGTGTTGTTTATAGATGAGATTCATCGACTGAGCACAGTAGTGGAAGAATACCTGTATGCAGCTATGGAAGATTTCAGGATCGATATCATGATAGACAGTGGGCCCAGTGCCAGGAGTGTACAAATAAATTTGAATCCCTTTACGTTGATTGGCGCTACCACCCGAAGCGGATTGCTCACAGCACCATTGTTATCGAGATTTGGAATTAAATCGCGGTTAGAATATTACGATGCGGGCACTTTAAAAAATATTTTGTTGCGCAGTTCCAATATTTTGAACACCAAAATCACGAGCGATGCAGCTGCAGAAATAGCCGGCCGCAGCAGGGGCACGCCGCGTATTGCCAACGGATTGCTGCGAAGAGTGAGGGATTTTGCACAGGTATTGGGCAATGGGGTCATTGACATGAATATCACTGAACATTCGCTGCGGGCATTGAATGTAGATGCTTTCGGTTTGGATGAAATGGATAATAGAATTTTATCGGCCATCATAGACAAGTTCAAGGGTGGACCAGTTGGCATTACTACTATTGCCACCTCGGTTGGCGAAGAAGTAGGCACTTTAGAAGAAGTGTATGAACCCTTTTTAATTCAGGAAGGTTTTCTACAACGCACTGCCCGAGGCAGAGAGGTTACAGCAAAAGCTTACCAGCATTTAAAGAAGACGATGCCGAATTTGGGCGGGCAGAATAATTTGTTTGGGATATAATGTTCGGAAAGCGGGTAATACATAAAGATGTGAATGCGGCTGTTCTTTTCTACAAAATACAAAAGCCGCCCTCATCAGGCGGCTTTTCAAATATCTAATTGATTTTATTCAGACTCCACCAAACGGAAACCGTTTCCATGGATGTTCACAATTTCTAATTTAGCATCTTCTTTGAGGTACTTGCGCAATTTGGCAATGTATACATCCATGCTTCTCCCGTTGAAATAAGTGTCGCTACCCCATATTTTTTTGAGGGCTACTTCTCTAGGCAACAAATCGTTTTTGTATTCAGAAAGCATTTTCAACAACTCATTTTCTTTTGGAGAAAGGGTATGCACTTTACCGTTAACTGTCAATTCACGCAAGCGTGGATTGAAGTGGTAAGAACCCAGATCGAATTCTGCATTGGCTTCTTCACGATGGGTTTCTTCGTTGCGCTTCAAAATTGCTTTGATCTTGTGCAACAGCACTTCACTGTCAAAGGGTTTGGTGATGTAATCATCGGCACCCAATTTATACCCCTGGATGATGTCGTCTTTCATGGTTTTTGCACTCAAGAAAAACAAAGGTACATCCGGGTTAATATCTCTTATTTCTTCTGCTACTGTGAATCCATCCATATTGGGCATCATAACATCCAGTAAACAGATATCGTATTTTTCGCGCTGAAAAGCCGCCAGACCCAATCGGCCATCTCTTTCCAAGGTTACTTCGTAGTCGTTTAATTCAAGGTAATTTTTTAATACCATGCCCAGATTGGTGTCATCTTCGCACAATAAAACTTTGGGTTTAGCTGATTCCATGTGTTTATTAGTTTATTTACAAATAAAATTATATTACCGTTAGTCCTGCTAATATAATGCCTAATTTTTTGTTAACCTTCAAAATCTGCCCTTTTTATGCAATCAATTGATCAATAACTGATTGAAATAAACTGAAATTAAAGCTGCTGCTCTTGCTATTGTTTCAATGCTTTTGGCTGATAAGCTTTATCCGTCAATGTCTTTAAAAAGCTCACCAGGTCTTTTTTTTCTTGCTGGGTAAGGCCCAACGGTTTCATCAGTGCCGTATCTATGTTTACGGGGTCATCTACAAACATAAATGGCGTGTTGTAATAAGATACTACTTGTTCCAATGTTTTGAACCTTCCATCGTGCATGTAAGGAGGCGTAACGGCGATGTTTCTTAGGCCAGGTGTTTTGAATTTGCCTATGTCTGCGAGGTTTTGGGTGATTCTGTACCTTCCGCTGTCGTTGGTTTCTTTGCCATTAAAAAGACCAATGTTTTTGAAACCATCATCGGTAAAATCTTCCATCGAGTGGCAGTCGAAACATTTGGCTTTGTCGCCCACAAACAGTGCTCTTCCTCTTTCTTCCGATTCGCTCAGTTCGCTCATGTTGTTGCTCCAATCATCAAATTTGCTGTCTACTGTTTCCAGCGTTTCTTCAAATGCAGCGATGGCCAGTGCTAAGTTTTTTTCGTTGGGCAGTTGTCTGAATATTTTTTTAAACAGCTTGCGGTATTTTTCAGATTGGTTCAGTCTTGCCACTGCTTCCTTAATAGGTAGCCCCATTTCATCGGGATTCTCAATCGGCATCAGTGCCTGATCTGCCAATGAATTGGCCCTTCCATCCCAAAAATAGTAAGGCCTGTTTTTCATGTTGAGTACAGTTGGGGTATTACGACTGCTGGGTTTGCCATTAATACCCATGCTGAAAGCAGCAGTATCTGCAAAAGCAAATTCGGGTTTGTGACAGCTGGCGCAGCTTACGCTGGAATCGAGCGACAACATTGTTTCGGTGAACAACAATTTTCCCAAGGCGGCTTTGTTTTTGCTGTTGGCTTTCTCTTCATCAAATGAGAAACCCAACATCAACGTGCCACCTATCATTAAACTCATAAAAGCAATGAAACGATTCATGGGTATAAAATTACACTCCTGTTTTTTATGAGCGATAAATTATTGTAGATTTATGATTTTAATATAAATAATATTCAATGTCAGACAAGAATACGTTTATCGCATCCATCAACAAAGGCTACAGTTTTAAAGGAGAATCGGTACAAATTGGTGCCGCTATGCTCAACGGAGAAGTAATATCGGAAGCCGGAATTTTTTTACCCCTCAAAACCATGAACCGTCATGGTTTGATTGCTGGCGCTACCGGTACCGGTAAAACGAAAACCCTGCAAACCATCAGTGAATTTTTGAGCGATGCCAGTGTACCTGTTTTATTGATGGATATAAAAGGCGATTTAAGCGGTATTGCTGCAGAAGGGGCCCTAAACGACAAACTCACCGATAGATACCAAAAGCTACGCCTCAACTATACACCATGTGCATACCCTACCGAACTTTTATCGCTCACGGGTAAAGATGGTGTTCGTTTAAAGGCCACTGTTAGTGAGTTCGGGCCCATCTTATTAAGCAAGATCCTGGGATTGAATGACACACAGGGTGGCATTGTTTCGTTGATTTTTAAATACTGCGACGACAACAAACTGCCTTTGTTAGATTTAAAAGATTTTACCAAAGTCATCCAATTTGTATCAGACGAAGGCAAAGCTGAAATTGAAAAATTATACGGAAAAATATCCACTACATCTACTGGCACCATCCTCCGCAAAGTGATAGAACTGCAACAACAAGGCGCCGATATTTTTTTTGGAGAAAGAAGCTTTGAAGTAGATGACCTGATGCGTATTAGCAACGATGGCAGAGGAATGATTAATGTACTAAGGGTAACAGATATTCAGGATAAACCGAAACTCTTCTCTACGTTTATGCTGCAGCTGCTGGCAGAATTGTACGCCAGCTGTGCGGAAGAAGGCGACCTTGACAAGCCAAAATTGGTGTTGTTCATAGACGAAGCCCACCTTATTTTTCAGGAGGCAAGCGCAGAGTTGCTACAACAAATTGAAACCATCATCAAACTCATTCGTTCTAAAGGCGTGGGTATTTTCTTTTGTACCCAAAACCCCATGGATGTTCCAGCAGCAGTATTGGGTCAGTTGGGATTAAAGATTCAGCATTCATTAAGGGCTTTTACAGCAGCAGATAGAAAAGTAATTAAGCAAACGGCCGATAACTATCCGGAAACTGAGTGGTACAAAACCGAAGACCTTATCACGGAGTTGGGTATAGGTGAAGCGTTGATCACCATGCTCAACGAAAAGGGGATTCCTACCCCGCTGGCACACGTGATGATGTGCTCACCCAGAAGCAGAATGGATGTATTGACCGATGCAGAAATAGCTGCCATTAATGGCAATAGTAAATTGGTAAGCAAGTATAATGAAACCATTGATAGCAACAGTGCATACGAAATATTAACTGCCAAACTAGAAGAAGCCGCCGAAAAAGCAGCAACCGAAAAGCCGGCAGCCAAAAAGACCACACGAGAAGAAACCAGTACTTTAGAAAAAGTGGTGAACCATACTGTGGTGAAAAGCATGGCCCGTACAGCTGGAAATACCATCGTCAGATCTCTTCTAGGAGCACTTGGTTTAGGGGGTAGAACCACAAGAAAAAAGAGCAGCTGGTTCTAGTTTTATGAATTATACCGATTGGACAAACAATATAGTCCAATATCGGCTATCGCCTCATTGTACTATTTGTTTGATACCATCGGCATTTACTCCCGAAAGCATTCGGGATAAGATTTATAAAATATTGGCATATTATATAAATCACATTGGTATTGCCTTTATACATCCGGATCAAATCTTCTTTTTTCTACCGGTTGTAGGATATATAATACAAGAATGTTTAGAAAACTTTGGGTGTTAGTAATTTACACTTTATCTTCGTATCGGTTTTTCATAGGATATTGGATTTTAAAGCGGGACTAGATTTCTATCTTGGTCCCTTTTTTATGCCTTTACTTTCTTTTTAATTGCAATATCCCTTCTTCATCGTATGCAATTTTATCTTCCCCTTGTAAAAAATGAATGGCTTGCCAAACGATTGATTCTTTGATGGGCCGGAGTTTTTTTACCAACTCATTTGCAGCCACCGGACCCACGCCCAGCATCCTCGAAATTTGATCGTACACTTTTTCCAGTTCATCGCTGGTAAGTTCTCTTTGAGACAGGTTAATACAGTTGTCGCAAATTCTGCAGCGTTGGTTGGTGTTGGCATTAAAATAATTGGCCAACAACTGGCTTCTACAATCGCCGCTGTTGCGGGTGTATCCTGCCAATGCAGCAACCCTAGATTGAAGTTCGGCTTTGCGAAGTCGCAGGTCATTTACATCAATCTGGAAGGCATCTGCATACATCCTGTTTTTGAGCAGGTAAATTTGTGGCTTTTCCGACATTGGATTGTACTCTATCACGCCATATTGATTCAGCTTACGCAAACCTGCCATCACCTTATCCTTATCGGTCCTCATGAACTTTGCCAACAGCCTTTCGTAAATATTGGTAGGATAATCAAATATGCCCTCATAACTCCGCAGCAATGCCTTGATCAATGGCTCGAGGTCTGGGTACTGCTGCTCAAATGCATACAGGTCATTTTTCGAAATTGTAAAAGATACTGAAGATGGTTTAAAAAATATTTCATTAAAGCTCAGTATTCCTTGCTGCCCTAATGCCTGAATGCCATAAGTGGCTTCAAGAATATTTATTTTAAAATAAGCCGCAAAAGCTGCCAAATCAAAATCATAACTGATGCCTTCTCCATAACCAGCCGGCACTTGCAAGTGATTCATGACTGCGGTATACACTTTTTTTATTTTTTCTGCAGATGGATATCTTACATCGATCTTGTTTTCGATATCCCTGATTTCTGAAGGCTGGTACAACATCACTGCATAAGCCCTTTTGCCATCTCTGCCTGCCCTGCCTGCTTCCTGGTAATAATTTTCTAAACAATCGGGTACGTCGTAGTGTACTACCAATCGCACATCGGGCTTGTCTATCCCCATCCCAAAGGCATTGGTACACACCATTACCCTCATTTGGTTTTTGATCCAAGCATCTTGTTTGGTCGATCTATCATCAGACAATAAGCCTGCATGGTAAAAATCGGCAACAATGCCCTTGCTATTCAGCAACCCGGCCACTTGCTGGGTATGTCTCCTGCTTTTGCAATAAACGATGGCTGAGCCGGGTACACTGGATAATATTTCTACCAACTTGGTTTCCTTGGCCTCTGGCGAAAAAATGCTGTATGATAAATTAGGCCTGTCGAATGCCTGCTGAAAAATGTTTGCCTTGTCACCAAAAGCAAGTTTTAAACAGATATCATCCTGTACTTTTTTTGTGGCCGATGCGGTGAGTGCGATGAGTGGTACATCTGGAAATTGTTCCCGATAAGCGATGATGCGCAGGTAAGCTGGCCTAAAATCGTATCCCCACTGTGAAATGCAATGGGCTTCATCAACAGCTATCATAGATGGTTTGAGTGCGTGTATGAATTCCTGAAACAAATCGGTCTCGAGCCTTTCCGGACTCAAATACAAAAACTTGTAGTTGCCAAAAGCGGCATTTTGAATGGTTTTTTTAACCTCTGTAAAGGGCATGCCTGCATAAACGGCTAGCACCGGAATGCCTCTTTTTTTGAGTTGCTGCACTTGGTCTTTGATGAGGGCGATGAGCGGACTAATCACAATGCATATTCCATCCATGGCCATAGCTGGCACTTGAAAACAGAGCGACTTACCGCCACCCGTGGGCAACAGCGCAAGGGTATCGTTTTTGTTGAGTACAGAACGGATGATGTCTTCCTGCATAGGTCGGAAGCCATCGTAACCCCAATATTTTTTTAGTATGTTGTGAATGTCGCTCAATGCTACTGTATGCGCCTGAAGTTATAAAACCTTTTTTACAAACAACCGTATAGAGTTGATGCCCAATACCACATCACTCAAACCCATGGCCAACGCGGCAAGAGTGGGTGTGAGCCAACCGATAGCAGCAATGGGGATGGCCACAATATTGTAGAAAAAAGCCCAAAAGAGATTTTCTTTGATGGTGATGTAAGTATGTTTACCCATGCCCAATGCCAATGGCAGGTTTTTGAGTCCTTGGTTCATCAGAATTACATCGGCACTTTGCATGGCAATTTGCGATGCATCGCTCAATGAGATGCCCAGTGTGGCTTTTGCCAAAGCGGGCGCATCGTTGATGCCATCTCCCACCATGGCTACTGGGCAAACTTTATTGAGCGCTGCAATGGTTTGAAGTTTTTGTTCGGGCGTTTGCTCATAGTAAACTTCGTGTATTCCCAACTGTTGGGCCACGGCTTCACATTTTGCTTGCTGATCGCCACTGAGTAAGGCCGTTTTTATGTTTTTACTGTGGAGCCATTTTAGCACGGTGGCGGCTTCTGCTCTTACTTCATCCTTCACATCTACCCAACCAATTAACACATCGTTTTTAACGAGGTACACATTGTGTTTAAAATCGTTGGAGCCATCGGGCACTATTCGCCACGAGCCTGCTTTATAAATGTTTCCTACTTCATCGGTGGCTTTGATACCCAATCCTTTTAGCTCTTCTATTTTTTTCCAGCGTGTGATGAAGGATGTTTTCCATGCTGTGGTAATAGACTTTCCGATGGGATGGTTCGAAAATTTTTCGAGCGAATACATCAGTTGTTTAAACTCGTTCTCATCAATGGTACTGTGAAAATCGGCGATTAAAAATTCTCCTGTGGTAAGGGTACCCGTTTTATCGAACACTATTTTTTGGATCGTTTTAAAAGATTCAAGACTGGATGCATTACGGAAAAGAATACCATTCTTGGCAGCCCTGCCCAGTCCCACGGCTATGGCAGCAGGCGTAGCCAAACCCATCGCACAGGGGCAGGATATCACCAGTACTGCAACAGAGCGCAGCAATGCTGTTCCAAATGTTTGATCGGCAATGGTATAATTGATAATAAAAGTAAGCACCGAAATACCAATGACCAAGGGTACAAAAATAGCGCTGATTTTATCTGCCAATAGCTGCATGGGTGGTTTTTCGCCCTGCGCATCCTGCACCATTTTCAGAATGCCACTCAGCACTGTATTGCCCCCGGTAGCCGTTACCTGCGCTTTTACGAGCCCGGATTCAAGCACGCTTCCACCAATCAATACATCTTTTTTTTGCTTTAACAGCGGAATGCTTTCACCGGTAATGATGGCTTCGTTCACGGAGGCATCGCCCCATAAAATTTTGCAGTCGATGGGCACCTGCTCGCCGTTTTTGATCAGTATTAAATCCCCTTCGCGGAGCTGGGTATTTTGAATTGGAAAAATTTGTTCCTGATGCTGGTCGTCGTAGGCAATCATATTGGCCATTACCTGTTGTGATTTGGCCAACGATTGGATGGTTTTCTGCGTAGATTGAATAGATACTTCTTCTAAAAAATTACCAAACATCACCAATGTGATGATGGATGCAGTAGTTTCAAAAAAAAGATAATCTGGCCCTAACCCTACAATAGCCCCAGCCAAGCTATAACCAAAAGATGCGAGGGCTCCAATGCTGATGAGCACATTCATATTGGGCGCAGCTCCTCTCAGGCTTTTGAGCGCACTTCGGCCGAAGTACCACATGCCCACTAAAAAAACGGGAAGGCATAGTGCTAATTGTATCCATGGGTTCATCAGCCAATGCAAGTGTATCCAGCTATCGAGCATGTGTAGCATCAATACCAATGTAAATGGCAAGCAGAACAGCAATCTTTTTTTATTGGTAGACAAGAAACCAGCATCAGCGCCTTCCCCATCAGCTGCTGCTCCTTTTTCAAATACTGTATATCCTAAAGCGTTGATGCCTTTTTTTAAACCAGGTAACCCAATGGTTTCCTTTGTTGAGAAACTTACTTCACCGCTGATGGGATTTACCTTCACTTCTTCCATACCTTCTTTTTGAAGGTATTTGCTAACACTGAGCGCACAGTTGCTACAAGTCATTCCTTCTACCTTCCAATCAACTTTTTCCATATTGCAAAATTATCTTAGTATCAGGCCATCCATTTACTATTTATGTAAAATATCTTTGCATCATGGATTCAAAATTTACGTTGGAGCAGTTAGATGAAGTGGCCGCCCATTTTTTACAAAAAATCGGAGCCAGCAAAGTCATTGCCTTTCATGGCGAAATGGGAGCAGGCAAAACCACATTTATTCATGCCCTCTGCAAAGCGCTAGGTGTAACAGATGTAACCAGCAGCCCTACTTTTTCTATCATCAATCAATACAAAACAACAGAAGGGTCTGCCGTTTACCACATGGATCTTTATCGGCTTCGCGATGAACAGGAGGCTATGATGGCCGGGGTAGAAGATTGTTTTTATACAGGTAGTATGTGTTTGGTAGAATGGCCCGAAAAAGCGCCCGGTATTTTTCCGTCTGGTACCCTGCATTGTTATTTAACTACCACCAGCAACAATGAACGAAAACTGCAAATAAAATTGTAATTTGTAGGTTCGGTTGAACGATCATTTTATACATTAACTTTTACTTTGTTATGGCTACATCTAAACCATTTGTTTCTCCCTCCCTCGCTTACGAAACCATGGAGGAAACCCTGGATGTAAAACCTAGAACCGAGTCACTCACCATTGGTATTCCCAAGGAAGATTCCTTTAACGAAAACAGGATTGCGCTTACGCCAGAAGCCGTAGGCGTGATTGTAGCCAATGGTCACGACGTAAACGTAGAAACCAAAGCCGGAGAGGGGGCTAATTACAGCGACAAAGATTACAGTGAGGCAGGCGCAAAAATTATTTACAGCAAACAGCAGGTATTTGAAAGTGATATCATTGTAAAAAGTGCGCCGGTTAGCGATGAGGATTGTGAATACCTTCGACCCAACCAATATATTATTTCTCCTATTCACCTAGCTGTGATGAAGCGGGAAATTTTAGAAAAAATGATGCAGAAAAAAATTACTGCACTCAGTTTCGAAAACTTGAAAGATGCAAGCGGCCATAACCCCATTGTGAGAAGCATGAGTGAGATTGCAGGAAGTGCAGTAATGCTAATTGCCGGACAGTACCTCAGCAATGCCAATGATGGAAAAGGCGTATTGGTGG
Source organism: Ferruginibacter sp. (assembly GCA_044342365.1). Lineage (GTDB taxonomy): Bacteria > Bacteroidota > Bacteroidia > Chitinophagales > Chitinophagaceae > Ferruginibacter. Next base: position 32,721 of record JBIIPY010000017.1, read on the forward strand.
GTGGTATCAGCGGCATTCCCCCTACCAAAGTGGTGATCATAGGTGCTGGCATCGTGGGAGAATATGCTGCCAGAACGGCATTGGCCATGGGCGCCAGTGTAAAAATTTTCGACAACAGTATTTATCGACTTAAAAGATTGCAGAATAATATTGGTGTAAGAATGTGGACTTCAGTTATAGAACCCAAAATTCTCGGCAAACAATTAAAAACCTGTGATGTAGCAGTAGGAGCACTCAGTGGTGCAGGTGGCAGAACCCCCATTGTTGTTTCAGAAGAAATGGTGAGCAGTATGCGGCCTGGCACGGTGATCGTAGATGTGAGCATCGATCATGGTGGTTGTTTTGAAACCAGCGAAGTAACTACCCACAAACAACCAGTATTTAAGAAGTTCGAGGTTATACATTACTGCGTTCCTAATATTCCCAGCGGCTTTGCACGTACTGCATCTCAAGCCATCAGCAATGTTTTGATGCCTTTGTTGCTGGAAACAGCAGAAGATGGTGGCATCGATAATGTAATTTGGCACAAGATCAATATCAGAACAGGGATCTACCTGTTTAAAGGAAGTCTTACTAATTTTTACCTCAGCGAAAGATTCAATCTGAAATATACCGACCTCAATTTGCTGATAGCAAGCAGAAGATAAAATTTGTTTAACCCGGATTTTGCAGTTGGATTCGTAATGAGAGGCTAAAAGCCAATACAGATATGGGTTTCAGGTTATTTTTTAGGGCGAAGGAATAGTGAACTATTTTGAGGTCTAAAAATGTTCTGAAAGTCTTAGCTGTGAAGGGTTTTAGCTTCGTAATAGAATTTCAACTGCAAAATCTGGGTTTAAACAATTTGAAATTGTAAGCGCTTTTGATGAGCAGCTATTTAAAATCTTGCATTTTTATTACTTCATTGCACAACTCATATTCTTCTGGCACATTGCTGCTAATGATGAGCATTCTATCTGCTCTGTGTAATTGTATTAATTGATGGTACATTGCAACCCCATCTCTGTCGAGGTTGGTGGTGGGCTCATCGAGCAACAAAATGGAGGAGACAGAAAAAAAAGCTTGAGCTAGTTTGAGTCTTTGTTTCATTCCGCTGCTAAAATAACGGATCTGTTTTTGTGCAGCATTTTGTAATTGTACAGCAGCTAATATTTCGTCTGTGGAATGTGAAAGCTTTTTAAAATTGCTGTGAAATTGCAGAAATTCCAAAGTAGTCATTTCTTCTATCAACTCCAGATAGGGGGCAGCAATAGCAATGTGCTGGTATGGATTTTGGGGATGAAGCGGAGGTTCCCCGTTGAAATGAATGTAGCCTTCGCTGTGGGTAAGAGCGCCTGCTATGATTTGCAGTAGTGTAGATTTACCCGAACCGTTTGCCCCGGTGATGGCATAAGCGCCTGTTTCCTGAAATTGGAAGTTGAAGTGACGGAATATCCATTCACGGTTAAAACGTTTGCCCAAATTTTGCAAACTAATTTTCATCCAACGCGTCTTTACTGAAAATTTTGATGATACCTCTTTTGCTTTCTTTGATAAAAGCAACAATGCTGTCTTTTTCTAATGAAGGAGGCAATTTTTGTTGTACAAACTCAAGTGCTTGTGAGGTGTTGAGACCTTTGTTGTAGATGGTCCTGTATACTTCTAAAATACCGTTGATGGATTCGTTGCTGAAGCCTCTGCGTTGCAATCCTACAGAATTTACGCCAGCATAACTAATGGGTACCCTTCCTGCTTTAATGAATGGAGGCACATCTTTATTGATAACGGTGTGACCCGCTATATAGGTATGGGCACCAATGCGGGAGAATTGTGGTGCACCCGCCATTCCGCCAATGATGGCATGATCGCCCACTTCTACGTGGCCTGCCAATTGTACGCTGTTGGCTAGAATTACATGATCGCCCAAAACGCAATCGTGGGCAACGTGGGCATAAGCCATCAACAGGCAATGACTGCCTATAACGGTTTTCCACTTGTCTTGCGTACCTCTGTTGATGGTAACACATTCGCGAATGGTAGTATGATCGCCTATTTCAACGCTGGTTTTTTCGCCAATAAATTTAAGGTCTTGTGGAATACCGCCTATAACGGCACTTGGAAAAACCAAGCACTCCTTTCCAATACTGGTACCTTCCATAATTACGGCACCACTCATTAAATGGGTACCATCGCCTATTGTTACATTGTTGTGTATTACAGCAAAAGGATCAACTTTTACGTCTTTGCCCAAAACCGCATCGGGGCTAATATGTGCAAGAGAACTAATCATAGTTATGCTTTGGGTCTTTTTACAATTTGGGCAACCAAAATAGCTTCAGTGGCAACTTTATCTCCTACAAATATAGTTCCTTTCATTTCGCAGATACCCCTTCTTATTGGGTTGAGTAATTCCATTTTCAAAATCAATGTATCGCCTGGAACTACTTTTAGCTTGAATTTACAACTTTCAATTTTAAGAAAGTAAGTATCGTATTGATCTTCTGAGTTTCTTGGAATGGCGAGTATACCACCAGCCTGTGCCAATGCTTCTACCTGCAATACGCCAGGCATTACTAAGTTACCCGGAAAATGTCCCTGAAAAAATGGCTCATTGTACGTCACATTTTTTATGGCCACCACGTGTTTGTCTGTTAGCTCTAGAATTTTATCTACAAGCAAAAATGGATAACGGTGTGGCAGGGTTTTTTCTATTTGGTGCACATCAAACAAGGGAGGCACATTGGGATCGTACTTTGGTACATCCTGGCGATGCTTGTATTTTTTGATGTGTTCTTTTATTTTTTTAGCAAATTTTACGTTGCTGGAGTGGCCGGGTCTATTGGCAATAATATGTGCTCTGAAAGGGAATCCCACCAATGCCAGATCACCCACCACATCCAGCAGTTTGTGCCGGGCTGGTTCGTTGGGATAGCGAAGTTGGAGGTTGTTTAAAATTCCTTCTTCACTTACTTTCACGTCTTCTTTGTGAAATATTTTTGAGATGCGTTGTACCTGGTCTTCGCTCACTGGCCTGTCTACCACCACAATGGCATTGTTGATATCGCCGCCTTTTATCAAATTGTTGTTGAGCAATACTTCGAGTTCATGAAAGAAGCAAAAAGTTCTGCTGGAAGCGATCTCTGTATTAAAATCGCCCATGTTTTTAAGATCGGCATGTTGGGTACCCAATACAGGCGAATTAAAATCGATCAGGGTATTGATCCTGTAGTCGTGGTAAGGCAGGGCCACCATTTCTACTTTTTTATCTTCATCAACAAAAGTGATGTTGTGTTGAATATCGTAATAAATTTTTACTGTCTCTTGTTTGCAGGTACCTACGGCTTCTAAAGCTTTTACAAAAGGCTCACTGCTGCCATCTAAAATGGGTACTTCTTCCCCGTCCAATTCTATGAGTACATTGTCTATTTGCATACCTACCAATGCGGCCATGAGGTGCTCTATGGTGCTTACTCTTGCGCCATTGAACTCGAGGGTGGTACTGCGATTGGTTTCCACCACATTGTCTACATCTGCCTTAATGATGGTTTTTTCGGGCAGATCTACCCTTTGAAATTGCACGCCAAAATTAGGTTCTGCAGGCTTTAATGTCATGTTTACTGCCTGCCCCGTGTGAATGCCAGCACCCGAAATGGTTAATTCATCCTTGATGGTGTGTTGATATGTTTGTTCTGCTCCGTTCGTTACATCCATAGCTGCAAAAGTATGAAAAGAATCGGATTTTAAGGGTGTCGATAACTGATGAACTTACGATGCAAAAGCGCTTGGTGGTAAATGGCAAAGTAAGGTTATCATACAGTGGTTTTTCCCTCTTGTTGGTCGGCCTTTGATAATTGAATGATGCGTTCGAGGTCTGACAACCTTTTTTCCAGTTCCGGCAATTTACGGTTGAGTGCCTGGCTCCGGAGCGCTGCAGCATATTCATGTGCAGGTGAACCTGTAACAATGGTATTGGGATATTTGATGCTTTTGCTCACCCCGCTTTGTGCATTAATTTTAGCCCCGTCGGCAATTTGAATATGCCCTACAATGCCTGCCTGACCACCGATCATAACATTGTTGCCAATTTTGGTACTTCCACTAACACCAGCTTGTGCCGCTATTACTGAATTGTTACCCACTTCTACATTGTGAGCCACCTGAATCAGGTTGTCTAATTTAGCACCTTCTCTAATAATGGTTGATCCAATGGTGGCCCTGTCTATCGTGGCATTGGCACCTACTTCTACATTGTTTTCGATGACTACATTGCCAATTTGCGGTACTTTTTTAAAGGTGCCGTCGGTCTGTGGAGCAAATCCGAAACCATCACTGCCTATAACGGTTCCTGCGTGAATGGTTACATTGCTCCCAATAATGCAATCTCTATAAATTTTTACACCGGGGTGAATGATGGTATTGTTGCCAATGGTTACGTTGATCCCAATAAAAACATGTGGGAAAATTTTCACATCATCGCCAATCACCGCTTTTTCGCCAATGTAAGCAAAAGCAGCGAGGTATATATTTTTGCCGAGCGTGGCAGTTGGGTCAACATAAACTGGATCCTGAATGCCCACCAATTGCTGGGTTTTAATTTGCTGATAGGTATCTAGCAAAGTAGCAAAGGCGCTGTATGCATCTGGAACACGTAACAAAGTGGCTTTCACCGCTTGTTTTAAAACTTGCGATTGATTGATGATGATAATAGAGGCACCTGTGCTGTACAAATAATCTTCATATTTAGGATTGGCCAGAAATGAGAGTTGGCCCTCGCGGGCTTCTTCAATTTTACCAAATGAATCTACTGTTACTGAAGTATCACCCTCTGTAGTCGCATTTATGATGGCTGCTATTTGAGCTGCACTAAATTGCATCTTTTTGCTTTTTTACTATTGCCCTGTTAGCAGGCGGTATTGTTAAAAGGAACAACTCCAGCAAGTGTAGGAATTTACCTTAAGTAACAAATGTAATATTTTTTAATCGTGTCTCTCAGATTTTCATTGATTAATGCATGGTCTACTTCAGAAATATCTTTTACAGACCCATCTTTGAATAAAATATGGATATGCTCCTCTTCAAAATTATAGGTGCTGCTAATGGCTTCCCCCGTAAACACGAGCCATTCAGCATCAAGTTCAGCAAGGCCCTCGCGTGTTGCTATCTCCCTGGTTTTGTTGGTTACCAGTGTTGCATCCCATGCAGCTGCAGCATACTGCACTTTTAACAAATTACGATCTATGATTCCTTTACAAAGCAGCGATAATACCTTGTCTGGGTAACTGCACCAGTTTTTAATAGCTACCAAAACGTCGTGATCGTCTATACTACAAAACTGCTCAATGGTAATTTGCTCTAAAGGTTGGTTGATGAAACTGTTGAGGGGTTCGTGGCATTTGGCTTTCACCAGTTTGGCTCTTTTGATGATACGCTTCAGCATTTGTTCTGCACTTAAAACCGTTTTGTGCAAATACACCTGCCAGTACATGTGCCGGCGGGCAACCAGAAATTTTTCGATAGAGTAAATGCCTTTTTCTTCAACCATTAACTCTCCATTTTTAACTGTAAGCATTTTTAAAATGCGATCGTAGCCAATAGCGCCTTCTATTACTCCTGTAAAAAAACTATCGCGGGTGAGGTAATCCATCCTGTCTACGTCTAACTGACCACTCACCAACTGGTGTAAGAACTTTTTAGGATACTCGTTGGTAAAAATATCCAACGCCATCTGGAGTTTGCCTTCAAACTGCTGATTAAGTTCTTTGATGATGATGAGCGAAATTTCTTCGTGATGCATGCCTTCTGCCAGCACATGTTCTAAAGCATGTGAAAATGGCCCATGCCCAATATCGTGTAAAAGGATGGCAATTTTGGCAGCTTGTTGTTCTGCTTGATTGATATCTATGCCTTTGCTGGTAAGTTCTTGCAGAGCCAGTCGCATCAAGTGATACGCTCCCAAAGAATGGTGAAGCCTGGTGTGTACAGCCCCAGGGTACACCAAATGTGCCATTGCCATTTGATGGATGCGCCGAAGGCGTTGATAATAAGGATGGGCAATTAATTGTAAGATCAACCCGTCGTCGATCGTAATAAAACCATACACCGGATCGTTGATTATTTTATGAGAACGCATGAATAGTAGCTTAAAATGAATATGTTAAATCTAATACAAAGTAATACAAAGCTACAAAGCCCGTTTTTAAAAAATTAAATTTGTAACAACACACTATCATCCACGCAAGCTTCAATGAACGCTTGTTCACTAAAATCATCTGAAATATTGTTCA
>JBIIPY010000093.1:0-10724 GCA_044342365.1 Ferruginibacter sp.
TAGATGATGAGATCGATAGTCTGAATTCGCAGATTATTTTTCTGGAAAACAAAGGGTACAGTGTTACCACTAAAACCAATGGTTATGATGCCATTGAGTATGTAAAAGAAAATATTGTAGACGTAGTATTAATGGATGAAACTATGCCAGGTATTACTGGCTTGCAAGTGTTGCAACAAATAAAAGAAATCAACAGTTCCCTACCTGTTGTACTTATCACCAAAAATGAAGCAGAAAATTTGATGGATGAAGCCATTGGCAGTCAAATAAGTGATTATCTCATTAAGCCAGTAAACCCCAACCAGGTTTGGCTGAGTCTCAAAAAAATAATTGACAACAAACGTTTGGTGGCCGAGAAAACCACCAGTGCCTATCAGCAGGAATTCAGGAGTTTGTTTATGACGCTCAACAGCAATCCCAATTATACAGAATGGATGGACCTTTACAAAAAATTGGTGTACTGGGAATTGGAAATGAAAAAAAGCGACAGTCCGGAGATGCAGGAAGTATTTTCCACTCAAAAACAGGAGGCCAATACAGAATTCTTCAAATTTATTTCTAAGAATTATGCTTCTTGGGTATCACCCAAAAGCTTGGATGCGCCCATTATGAGTCACCAGTTGCTAAAATACAAAGTGCTGCCGCATCTAGAAAAAGGCACGCCGTTGTTTTTTGTTTTGATTGACAACTTACGCTTCGATCAGTGGAAGGCCATTCAGCCTATTTTCAGCGAAACTTTTCGAATTCACGAAGAAGATACTTTTTATGCCATTTTACCTACCGCTACTCAGTATGCAAGAAATGCCATTTTTGCCGGGATGCTGCCTATTGATATCGAAAAACAATTTCCTTCTCAGTGGAAAAATGATGATGAGGAAGGTGGCAAAAATTTATTTGAGGAAGAGTTTTTAAGAGCGCATTTAAAACGATTGGGGAAAGGCGATCTCAAATTTTCGTACACTAAGATCACGAACAATCATGACGGACAAAAAATGGTCGACAACATCCACAACATGTTGCAAAATGACTTTAATGTGATCGTGTATAATTTTGTTGATATGCTTAGTCACGCCCGCACAGAAATGGAAGTATTAAAAGAACTGGCGGGAGATGAAACCAGTTACCGAAGCATCACCCAGAGCTGGTTTGAGCACAGTCCGTTGCATCAGGCTTTGAAAAAAATTGCAGACAAAAAGATAAACATGGTAGTGGCTACCGACCATGGAAGCACTAGGGTAAAAACTCCCGCGAAAGTAATTGGCGATAAACAAACCACAGCCAACCTTCGGTACAAGCATGGCAGAAATTTAAATTATGAAGCCAAAGATGTGTTGGCGTTTCGCGATCCTAAAGAAGCAGGACTACCGGTACCCAATGTGAACTCAAGCTTTATTTTTGCGAAGGGCGATTTGTTTCTTTGTTATCCCAATAATTACAATCACTTTGTAAATTATTATCGCAATACTTTTCAGCATGGTGGTATCAGTTTAGAAGAGATGATCGTACCAGTTATTCGCATGACGAATAAATAATTCAGTCCACCATCGGGCGTTTAAAAAAAGGTCAATCAAGATGGATTTGCCGTGTTGCATCATTTAGTTATTAACGCCTGTTGAAAACCTTATTTTTTATTACCCTGCAATTTTGTGAGTTTGCAGTAGATTTTATAACAGTGATCCTCCTGATTTGAGGCGAGATATCGAAGCATATGAAATTTACACAGCACACGTTAGATAAAATAGAAAAAATAATAGAGGACAGCGGTTACATTATCCGATATGAAAGAGGTACTTTTCAAAGTGGCTATTGCATTTTACAAGAGAAGAAAGTGGTGGTACTGAATAAATTTTTACAAACGGAAGGAAGAATAAATACCTTGGTTGATTTGATTGGTCAATTGAACGTCAACTTCGATGCACTTACACACGAAAGTCAGAAATTATACACAGAACTTCTAGAATTGGAACACGCCAGATAAAGGGTTTGTAACCACCTGAAAAAGATAAAGGGTTTCAGCAATGAAACCCTTTTAAATTTTAAGCTACCATCCCCCACGTTTTTTACGTCCAATCAAAAAACCTGCCTTAATATTGAAAGAAAAATAATGGTCATCATCTTTAGAATTTCCCCTTTTTTTACCTGGATCAGATTGTGGCAGGTACTCTCCACGCTGGCGATCATGCAATGCCAATGCGTTGCTTAAATTGGCGCCTGTAAGATTATTATAGAAAGCTTGTTCATCAATATATGTTGTGCTTACATCATCCAGATAATCGGTATTGGTAGGCCTGTACATGAACTCTGCCCTCAGATTAAGGGTAGCCGACAAGTCATATTTTATACCCGCACCAAGAGGGAATGCAATGGCGTTGCGATTGTATTGTTGCCTGTTTGGATATTCTGGAAACCCCTGACCTTCTGTACTAAGTGGACGAAGATCTACCCAGCGGTTGTTGAGATTGGCCTGAGGGTTGAAGTTAAAAAAACCAACACCAGCCAAAACGTAAGGAGAGAACCTTGGAGGATCAAAATCTTTTGCGGTCCAATCTATAAATGCAAAAAAAGGATGCAGTTCTGCTACCAAAGCGATTTCTAAAATGTTGCTCCTAAAACTTAGGTTACGGTTGTAGCGGGCTCGTGAAATATCAGTGATGGGTACATAGCTTAAAACACTATCGTAAGCAGATACTCGCCCAAAATTGGCTTCTAACCTCAAGCCTACCGCACTTTTGTAGATAGCACCAAAATAGACCCCGGCAACAAATTCGGTGTTCCCTAAATTAAGGTCTTTGGTAAATTTTCCACCAATTCCTTTTGAACCACCAATATCTGTAAGCGAATTCATACCACCTACGTTGGCTCCTAATTCAAATAAAAGCGGTGCGTCGTAATAACTTTGACTGTAAAAATAGTATTGTGCACTTGCGCTGTTGGTAAGAAGCAGCGTGGCAATGGTACATACACTACCTACAGTTAATTTTTTAATAGAGCTGAACATTGTGAGGACGGTATTTTATGGTTTCTTTAATTTGTTTACAAAATAAACGATAATTATTCGATTTTTAGTTTGCGAGCCCTTTGTTTATTGTAAAATTTACATATAATAGAAAGTGCACACTGCTCGCATTTGGGATTTCTGGCCGTACAAATGTACCGTCCGTGCAAAATGAGCCAGTGATGCGCTTTGTACACATATTCCTTTGGCAGGTGTTTGATTAGTTGTTTTTCTGCTGCTGCGGGCGTTTTGGCGGCTGTAGTTAACCCAATTCTAGCACTCACCCTAAACACATGAGTATCAACGGCCATATTGGGTTGTTCGTCTATCACGCTGGTGATAACATTGGCTGTTTTTCGGCCTACACCCGGCAGTTTTACCAGTTCATCTACCTTCATAGGTACTTCAGCGTTAAATTCCTCCATCAACATTTTAGCCATACCCACCAGGTGTTTGCTTTTGTTGTTTGGATAAGAAATGCTTCTTATTAGTTTAAACATTTCTTCTGGGGTGGCGGTACTCATGGTTTCCGGATCGGGATATCTTTCAAAAATAGACGGGGTAGTGGCATTGATGCGTTTATCTGTACACTGTGCCGAAAGTATCACCGCCACCAACAGTTGGAATGGATTGTCGTAAATCAATTCTGTTTCTGCATTGGGAGCGTGCTCCTGAAAATAATCGATGAGAAATTGGTATCGTTCCTTTTTTGTCATAAAAAACCCTGGTTTTTGTGTAACCAGGGGCGAATTTCATTAAAATCGGCGTGATTTAAGCTTTTTCAGATAATTCTTCTACAGCTTTTTCAGCATAAGCAAAAATGTTTTCCAACGTTTTGGTGCTGGGCGACATTAGTTTGATACTGTCTAATTCCTGTTGAGAGGCTTTTAAAAAGTCCATTTCTTCTACCAGGCTCCAGTCTGTTTCTAGAGCAAGTTTAATGGCTACTGTTTTATCTGCAGAAGTTTCTTTGTACAGGTATTGTATCAAATCTTCAGTTGTAAAATTGTGCATAAGCAAAATTAAGCGAGTTAAAATATCAATGTATGTCCGATTACTTAAACGAGACTTTGTATAGAATATTGTATTGTAAAGGAAATTTCACTTTTTTTCTGCGGGAATTACTATAAACAGATCTTCGTTGTCTTTTTTCATGTAGTATTTCTCCCTCGCGTACTTTTCAATCGTCTGCGCACTGGTTTTCAACAATGACAATTCTTTACGGGTATCTTTGATCTCCGTTGTCAGGTGTTTTTCGCTCTTTTGCAGGTCTTCCAGTTTGTTTTTATTATCTCTTATCAGTCCCCAGTCTCTTGCATCAAAAAAGAACATCCATACCAAAAAGAAGCAGGAAGCCAATAAATATTTGTTTTTTAAGAGGGAAAAAGTCCCGCTCATTATTTTCATCTCTTCAATATTTGTTACAAGTTAAGCAATGATGTTGAAAAATGAAAGCCTAAAAAAAAGCGGAACTTCCTCGTCCCGCTTCAGTGATTAAAATAACAGTGGTTATTTACCGAATTTGATTTTATTTCCAGGGTACTGGCCACTTTCCGCCAAAATTTCTTCGATGCGGATCAATTGGTTGTACTTGGCCATACGATCGCTGCGACTGGCAGAACCGGTTTTAATTTGTCCGCAATTGAGCGCAACCGCCAAATCAGCAATGGTACTGTCTTCTGTTTCACCACTGCGGTGACTCATAATGGTGTTGTACCCATTGTTTTGTGCAAGACTCACCGCATTGATGGTTTCTGTGAGTGTGCCAATTTGGTTCACTTTTACCAAGAGAGCATTGGCCGTATCGGTGTCTATCCCTTTTTGCAAACGTTCTACATTGGTTACAAATAAATCGTCACCAACAATCTGGCATTTTTTTCCCAACGATTCTGTCATCATTTTCCAGCCTTTCCAATCATCTTCTGCCATACCATCTTCGATAGAGCAGATGGGGTATTGCTTTACCCAGCTCTCCCAGTATTTCACCAATTGTTCGCTGGTCATTTCTTTCCCATCACTTTTATGGAACACATATTTTTTCTTTTTGGCATCCCACAGCTCACTGTTGGCGGCATCCATAGCAATCATGATCTGGCTACCTGTTTTGTAACCTGTTGCCTGAATGGCGGTCAATACAGTTTCAATAGCTTCTTCATTGCTTTGAATGTTGGGCGCAAATCCACCTTCATCACCTACGTTGGTACTGAATCCTTTTTTCTTCAAAACAGTTTTGAGTGCATGAAAAATCTCCACCCCCCATTGCAAACCTTCGCTGAAAGTTTTGGCGCCGATGGGCATTACCATAAATTCTTGAAAGTCGATTTTATTGTCGGCGTGAGCACCTCCGTTGAGGATGTTCATCATAGGTACCGGTAAAATTTTAGCATTGGTACCACCAATATAGCGGTACAATGGAAGGTTAGCTTCCAATGCTGCTGCCTTGGCTACTGCCAAACTGATGGCCAGCATGGCATTAGCGCCCAATTTACTTTTGTTGGCCGTACCATCTAGTTCAATCATCATTTGATCGATACCTGTTTGATCGGCCACATCCCAACCTAGCAAAGCATCTGCCAATAAGGTGTTTACATTTTTAACGGCTTTGAGAACAGATTTACCACCGTATAATTTTTTGTTGTTGTCTCTCAATTCTACTGCCTCATGTATGCCTGTACTAGCTCCACTTGGTACAGCTGCACGCCCCAATCTTTCGTTTTCGGTTAAGATATCTACCTCGATGGTAGGATTGCCGCGACTGTCTAAAATTTGACGTGCGTAGATGGAAGCGATGTAGCTCATTGTAAAGTTTTTTTGTTGATAAAATTTTTAAAAATATCCTGGCTCATTCAATGATGGTCCGTCCTTTTTACATTTTGGCAAGTTAAACAGAATCTCTAAATCTAAAAAAGCCTTACCATAAGTTAACACAAGTATCAACTGGCAGGGCTGCTGGTAGTGAGCGATTTAAAAATAGATTCCAAATTTCTAGTTTGGCTCTGCAAAGAAACAATGTTGATATTTTGCTCGATACTGAGCTGCAATAATTGTTTTTTTACCAATTCCGCATCTTCACATTCTATGTTGAAACTTCCGATGGCAGGCGATTGTATAGCTTTTACTCCTGTTACATGTTGCAACTGAGCTAACTCCACACTTTCTTTGAATACCACCGTTACCAACTGGCCATTGTTGCTGGCCTTTTGTAGTTTGAGGAGCGAGTCGTCGGCTACAATTTTTCCTTTGTGAATGATGATGACCCTATCACAGATGGCTTCTACTTCCTGCATGATGTGTGAAGAAAACAAAATGGTTTTTTGAGTAGCCAATGATTTGATCACGTTCCTAATCTCAATAATCTGGTTGGGATCGAGGCCACTGGTGGGCTCATCTAAAATCAATACTTCCGGATCATGTACCAATGCAGCTGCCAACCCCACCCTTTGTTTGTACCCCTTGCTGAGCTGAGCAATTTTTTTGTGCGACTCCGGTGTAAGTCCTACAATGTCGATCACTTCTTTTACCCTGGCAGCTGGTTGTTGAATTTTATGTACCCCGGCAATAAAATGGAGGTATTCTTTTACATACATATCCAAATACAAAGGATTGGCCTCGGGTAGGTATCCAATTTTTTGTTTGGCATCGATGGCCGTTTCTCCCGCTTGAACTCCACATACTTCAATGTTACCAATATCTGAAGGCAGGTAGCCGGTAATCATTTTCATGGTAGTGCTTTTTCCTGCGCCATTGGGACCCAGGAAGCCAACGATTTCTCCCTTGTTGATGGAAAAAGAAATATTGTTGACTGCCTTTTGTGCGCCGTAGTGTTTGGAAAGTTGGGTTACTGTTATAGACACTATTAAATTCTTTTAAATTATCCTTTTTTGGGTGGCTGGTTATCCGGCATGCCGCCTTCTGGCCTTGGTGGTCTTGGGCCTCTATTTTGTGGAGGTCTTTGTGATCTGCCTTGCTGCTGCCCACCTGTTGCGCCGCCTTGTTGAGGCCGTGCTGTTCTTGGACCTTGTTGTTGTGGCGGTCTTTGTTGTGCAGGGCGTTGGCCTTGTTGGGGCTGATGCTGCGGGCGATTGCGGCCGGGTTGCCCTTGTGCAGGACCCTGACCTTGTTGGCGTGGACCACGTTGCTGTTGAGGTGCACCTCCAGCTTGTTGCCCTCCCCTTTGTGATTGCTGACCCCTTTCTTTGTCGCGGCGTTTGCGAGTCGTTTTTTCCAGACTTTTCAGGCTGATCTGACCCACGATGTCTGCATATTCCGGTTCAATTTCTTTTGGTTTGCCGATGATCACTTCTGCTGTTTCCAATTCTTCAGGACGAACCCCTTCTCTGTTCTGTGTTTTTATTTTCTTCACCGTTTCGATGGTGATCGGGTAATGTTTGTTGCTGTCTGCCATGCTGTACCACATCAGGTTGCGGAAAATGTCTTTCTTTACCAAGAAGGCCCTGCCCTTGGCTGTTTCGAGCATATCGGCATCGTTGGGGAAAAACTGAAGTGCATCCATGTAAGTATCCAACTCGTAGTTGAGGCAACATTTTAATCTGCCGCACTGCCCACTGAGCTTTGTTTGGTTGATGCTGAGGTTTTGATAACGGGCAGCATTGGTGTTTACACTTTTAAAATCAGTGAGCCATGTGCTGCAACAAAGTTCGCGACCACAACTACCAATACCACCTACTTTACCCGCTTCCTGGCGGGCACCTATTTGGCGCATCTCTACTTTAACCTTGAATTCGGCAGCGTATAATTTGATGAGTTCCCTAAAATCTACTCGATCGTCGGCAATGTAAAAGAAAGTGGCTTTGCGGCCATCTGCCTGCACTTCTACTTCGGCCATTTTGAGCTCTAGTTTCAGTTGGCGAGCCATGGCTCTGCTTCGAATGAGTACCTGCGCTTCGCGGGCTTTGTTCTCTTCCATTTTAGCGAGGTCTACATCGGTAGCCCGTCTAAGTATTTTTTTAAAGTCGGGATTGAACTCGTCTATCTTGAGTTTTTTTAACTGCAGCCGCACCAGTTCCCCTGTAAGGTTTACCATGCCTACGTCGAAGCCGTTTACGCCTTCTAAGGCAATCATTTCTCCTTTTTCGTAATAATGTACGGTGGTATTTTTAAAATAGTCTTTGCGGCTTCCGTTATTGAAGCTTACTTCTACAATGCGGCAACTACTTTCACGATCGCTAAAGGGGAGATTGGCCAGCCAATCGTGCACATTCATCCTGTTGCAACCTCCGCTGGCACAATTGCCATGACTTTTACAACCTCCTGGAGCACCATCTTTACTGGTACCACAACTTCCACAACCCATATGTTTCAATTTAGCCTGGCTCTTGCAGGCGATGAAATAAAATGATGACGGACCTAAGCAGCATTCGGCATTGGTTTAAATTGGCAGGCAATGTTCTGTCGGCTAAAACGGACTGAACATGGTAGCAACGAACTGTTCAATTTGCCGGCCGCCCCTGTTAAAAAAGTACAAGTGTGCGACGCAACGATGTTGATAATTGATACCGATGCCTGGTCAATAAAACCCATTTTCCTATATCCTCTGTTCTGTTGGCTTAGATCCTATTGCACCAAAATTATGGATTTGTTGCTAATAATATGGTATAACTTAATAGTTAGGGCGTGAAACAGCATTTTGGGGTTGGCGTTTCGTTCAATGTAATAAATGGCTTGGTCTAGCTCATGAGCGATGGCTTCTTGCTGTTCGAGGCCACAAATACGGTTGAAACGGGCCGCAAAATCAGACAATCCGTCGGAGAAAGCACCAGGTTCGTCATCGCCAGATGGTTGCACGATTCGCATATGAACGGCGGTTTCGAGCAGATGTATGAAGTACAATAAAAATTGTTTTTGTTTTTCACGGCCTATTTTGCTCACTTCTTCTATCCATTTTACCTGTGCCACGGGGCCGGTTTTGAGGATACTGTTGAGCCAATCGCGGAGCAGCACTTCCCAATCGTCTTCACTGTGGGCAATTTGTTGCAGTGCTTCGTGGTAATTGCCGTTGCTGATGGCAGCAATTTGTGCAGCTTTGTGGGCTGGGAGGTTTTCGAGCTCCTGAAGGGCTTCGGCAATGGCTTTATTGGTAAGCTGTGGTATTTTTATTAGTTGTGTTCTGCTGAGGATGGTGGGCAATATGAGTGCTTCGTTTTGGGCAACGAACAGAAAAAGAGTGTTGGGTGGTGGCTCTTCTATCAGCTTCAAGAGTTTGTTGCCTTCTTTGCCCAGCATTTCGGGCATCCACATGATGAGAATTTTATATTCCGCTTCAAAACTTTTGAGGCTCATTTTGCGGGTAATATCGTTGCATTCGTGCGCCGTAATGTTGCCTTGTTTGTTTTCTGCTTCAATAAATTGCAACCAGTCGTAATTATTGCCGTAAGGCTGTTTGTCTAAAAACGCTCGCCACTCGGTCATAAAATCGGTACTCACGGGTTTGTCGCCACTTTTGCGGGTGATGACAGGATATGAAAAATGAATATCGGGGTGAATGAGTTTGGCAGCTTTTTGGCAGGATGGGCAAATGCCACAGGAATCTGTTGGTGTTTCGGTTTCAGTAGGAGGCTCATCCGCAGCAACCCCATCGGCCTCGCCAAAAAGGGAGGGTGCTTCGATGGCGGGTGCCGACAAGTTACTTTTTTTGCCATTCACTTTATCGCACACAATGTATTGAGCCATGGCTCGGGCGAGCAACAAAGCCCCGCTTCCTTCATTACCTAAAAACAGCAGTGCATGGCTCAGCCGATTGTGCTGCACCATGTGCATAAGCTGCACTTTGGTTTCTTGCTGGCCAATGATGTTAGAAAACTGCATGCTGCAAAGTAAATAAAAACGCTGGTCTTTTGAACCAGCGTTTTGCTTTATGATGGAGTTGAAGCCAACATTTATAATTTACCAACAATATCGTTGCTAAGGGGCGTAACGTTGCTGGGAAAATGAGCAAGCAGGTTACCATTTTCGTCGATCAAGAATTTATTAAAATTCCAACCAATTTCTGCATCCAACACACCGTTCTGGTCTTTAGAAGTGAGCCATTTGAAGATGGGTGCCATGTCTTTGCCTTTCACAGAAACCTTTGCGGCCATTGGAAAAGTAACACCAAAGTTTTTTTGGCAGAATTCCTGAATCTCTACAGCAGAACCAGGCTCTTGTCCGCCGAAATTATTGGCAGGAAAACCAATCACTACTAGTTTGTCTTTGTGTTGTTCGTACAAAGCCTGGAGGTCGGCGTATTGTTTGGTGTAACCACATTTGGAAGCGGTGTTTACGATCAATATTTTTTTGCCTTTGAAAGATGCGAAATCAATGGTACCACCGTCGAGTTTATCTACTTTAAAACTATGGATGGGTGTTGGGTTCATATTAGCATTCATGGTTGATACATCGCCGTTTGAAGTGGCTACAGGTTGTGTGGTTTGGTTGTTGCAAGCCAATAAGATGGCGCTGGCTACTATTAATTTGATCATGTTTTTTTTATGTTAAACGTTTAAAATGTTTTTTTGTTCGGGAGTAAGGAAGCAAAATGGTGCGGCAAAATAGTTATTGTCGTTCATAGCAACCTGCATCTGGCGCCAAACCAACATTACGAGGTTTGTTGAGGAGATCTCTTAACAAGCCTGTGTTGGTACCTGCATTAATACCGGGTGCACTTGCATTTTTAATTTGACGAAAATCGTAGTACCTATTAAATACGTCTACACTATCAAACTGCGGATCC
>JBIIPY010000142.1:0-4354 GCA_044342365.1 Ferruginibacter sp.
TTTATCTTTAACCTTTCAAAAAAACTAGAACAACATGAGGAAAATTTCTATTGTATCGATGCTGTTTTTTGTCAGCATCAGCGCTATGTCTCAAACACTGGAGGATGTAAATAAATTTCTCGACAAGAAACAATACAGAGAAGCCAAAACAGCCGTGGATGCAGTGATTGCGAATCCAAAACAAGCAACTAAAGCTGATCCATGGTATTTTAAGGCACGTGTTTACAACGCGTTGTCACAAGATCCTACTACTCCTCCAGATGAGGCGTACGATTTAAAAACACAAACTTTTGAATCGTTGAAAAAGTACCAGGAATTAGATCCGAAAGACATTCGATTAAAATTTGAAAACTACCAGTCATATCTTGAAGTATACCTGGGTATGTTTGATTTGGGTGCAAAATACTTTAATGAAAAACAGTACGATAAAGCCTTTAATTCATTTAAATATGCATTGGATGTAAAAGACTTTATGATTGCCAAAAACTATACGTACGAGAACGTTAAATTGTATCCGTTAGATACTTCATTGGTATTAAATACTGCAATATCTGCCATGCAGTCTAAGAACGAGGAGCAAACAGTAAAATATTACAGAATGCTTACCGATGCCAATGTTTCTGGTGAAAGTTACCTGGAAGTCTATGAGTACCTGGCAGATTTGTATACCAAAAAAGGAGACAAAGAAAACCAGCAAGCGATCATCGAAAAGGGAAAACAATTGTATCCCAATAACGATTACTGGTATTTGTTAGAGTTGGATGCCATGCGCGACAAAGCAGACCAAGCTACGATGTTTGCTAAATATGAAGAAGTGATAGCAAAAAATCCCAAAAACTTTGTGGTTCCTTATAACTACTCTATAGAAATGTACAATGCCATTTGGGGAAGAGATTCTAAAGGTGGTGATCAAACTGCGATGAAAGAAAAATTGACTTCCACTTTAAAATTAGCAGTAGAAAATGACAAGGGCATTGATGCAACTGTATTGTTAAGCAAACATCTTTACAACCTTAGTTCCGATTTAAGCATTGCCGCTAATATGGTGAAGGGCACCAAGCCCGAAGACGTAAAGAAAAAAGCTGACCTTGTTGCAAAAACCAATCAGCAAATGGATGAGTTTCTGATCTATGCCGATAAAGCCAGCGTTTACTTTGATGCACAACCTAAGTTAAAAGGAGCGCAGAAAGGTTCTTACAATGAAATGATGGCGAGCATGATTGAAGTGTACACTTACAAAAAGAATCCTACAAAAGCTGCGGAAATTCAGAAGAAAAAAGATGCATTAGACAATTAAGAATACGTGCATTATTGTATATTTAAGAAAAGGGCTTCCAGATTGGAAGCCCTTTTCTTATGGCCTTTATTTTATCAACCAGCTATATGTGTGAATTTAGCCTTGTTTTCTTATGTTATACCAATGTGATTTATATAATATGCCAATATTTTATAAATCTTATCCCGAATGCTTTCGGGAGTAAATGCCGATGGTATCAAACAAATAGTACAATGAGGCGATAGCCGATATTGGACTATATTGTTTGTCCAATCGGTATTAATCCCAAACCAGCATGCAGGGATATTGTATTGTTTAAAATACCTGAATGGTATACTGATAAAATCCCTTTTTGTTGTTTGGTGCTTTTTTAAGAAATAGATCATGCAGCATTGATGGCTTCGCCTTCTTCTAACTGTCCCTCCCATTTGCTTACTGCGGCTGTAGCCAAAGCGTTGCCCAATACATTCGTCATGGTTCTACCCATATCACAGAAAACATCGATTGCCAAAATAAGGCCTACGCCTTCTGGAGGAATACCGAACATGGCACCAGTTGCCAGCACTACTACCAATGATGCTCTAGGAACACCTGCGATACCTTTGCTGGTGATGAGGAATACCAGCAACATCAAAATTTGCTGGGTAACATCTCCAGTAATGCCTGTAATGTTGTAAGCCTGGGCAATGAACATGCTAGCGAAGGTCATATACATCATACTTCCATCTAAATTAAAAGAGTAGCCTAATGGAAGTACAAAGCTGACTATCTTATTGTTACAGCCAAACCTTTCCATTTCTTCAACCAATTTCGGGTATACAGCTTCGCTGCTGGCTGTGCTAAATGCAATGGACATGGGCGTAGCAATTCGTTTTAATAAAATTCGAAGTCGATGTTTTAAAATAAGATAACCTACCCCCAATAATATCAACCAAAGTATGAAAAGGCCTAAGTAAAAATCGCCGATGTACCAACCAAACGTAATCAATATTCCCAATCCATTTTTTGCAATGGCAGCAGCCATCGCTCCAAAAACACCTGCTGGCGCAAGGTACATAACGTAGGTAACCATTTTAAGTACCACATGCGCAATGGCGTCTAAGGCATTGATGATGGGTTCTCCTTTTTTGCCAATCGCGGTGAGTGCGATGCCAAAGAATATAGAGAATACCACTAGTTGCAAAATTTCGTTGGTGGCCATGGCTTCCACCACACTTCTTGGAACCACATGTTCTACAAATTTTTGTAAGGAAAATCCTTGTGATTTTTCTAATAAATCTTTAACTGCATTGGGATCTGTGCTGGTGATATCTGCGCCCACACCTGGTTTTAATACATTTACCAAAATAAGGCCGAGGGCCAGTGAAACCAGTGAAGCGGTGATGAACCAAATCATGGCCTTTCCGCCTACACGACCCACCGTTTTCATATCGCCCAGTTTTGCAATTCCAACCACCAATGTGGCAAAAACGATTGGGGCAATAATCATTTGTACCAATCTTAAAAAAATGGTTGTTAAGAGTTTTGCATTATTGGCAAAAGTGGTTTGCGTTTCTGGTCCGTAGTTTTCATGAACGTAATAACCTGCAAGGATCCCTAAAACCATTGAAATGAGTATATAGAGGGTAAGTTTGCTTTTTTTGGTTGATTTTTCAATGATTTCCATATACTAAAGTGTTGACTTACAGTTGTATTTTTGGTTGAGAAGACCGATTGCAAACAATAAAACTAAAGGAAAGATGGGGGATTAAAAAATGAAATTATATCCTCACAACATACTGCGTTCTGAATCGCAAGCGTATAAACCAACATTGATGGGCTGTTTAAATTGTTTTAAACCATAGAATGGAGCTACTTTCACCCAATAAACGGAACGTAATCAGAATATTTATAGGAACTACGCTGTAGGTGTATTTTATATGTGAAATTCCCTTACCTTTGCCGCCCGAAAAGAGCAATCTTTTTTATTTATTCATTTCCCACATGGCTCAAAAAGTTTTCCGTAAGACGCGGAAGCGCCAGCAGGGAGTAACTAAAAACAGTTATATAATGCCAAAGGTTAAAACCAACAGCAGCGCAAAAAAGCGCTTCAAAGTTAGTGGTACAGGAAAAATTCTCCACCAAAAAGCGTTCAAACGCCACATTCTCACAAAAAAATCAACCAAGCGTAAGCGTGGTATGCGTAAAGATGGTCAAATACCAGCTTCCCACGTTCCTTTTGTGAAGCGTTTGTTGAACCTCTAACAAACGGAAAATTTTATCAACTATTAACTTAAAAAAAAATTAAAATATGCCACGTTCAGTAAATGCAGTAGCCAGTAGGGCCCGCCGCAAAAGAATTTTAAAAGCTGCCAAAGGATATTATGGTAAGCGAAAAAATGTATACACCGTTGCCAAAAACGTAATGGAAAAAGGTTTAACGTATAGCTACGTTGGCCGTAAATTGAAAAAGAGAGAGTACCGCACTTTGTGGATCGCTCGTATCAACGCAGCTGTTAGAGCTGAAGGGATGACTTACAGTGTGTTCATCAACAAATTGGCGGAGAAAAACATCGATTTGAACCGCAAAGTTTTGGCTGATTTAGCTATGAATGAGCCAGAAGCATTTAAGAGCCTTGTAAACTCTGTTAAATAATTTGACAGCAGTACGTTTAACTTATAGGGCCATCCACCACTGTGGATGGCTTTTTTTGTACAATTATCGTTAGCGATACAATATATTTGCTTCGCAAAAATTATTTGCAATACTCTAAAGCGCATTTATACAAAAATGACCAACAATTATGACAGTCTTGTTCAACAGACTTTTAATTTTCCTCAGGAAGGGTTTAAGCTGCAGGAAGGTTACTTACAGTACAACGATGTAGACATCAAAGCCCTGATCGATAAACATGGTACACCTTTGAAAGTGAGCTATCTCCCAAAAATTGGGATGCAGATAAACAAGGCCAAACAGATGTTTGCCAATGCCTTCAAAAAACACAAATACGAAGGCGATTACAATTATTGTTATTGTACCAAAAGCTCGCACTTTAGTTTTATTGTGGCGGAAGCTTTGAAGCACAACATTCACCTGGA
>JBIIPY010000144.1:0-4314 GCA_044342365.1 Ferruginibacter sp.
TTTCCTTTTTAAAAAGCAATGCCAACCACCACATGCTGGCCCGAAAAGTTTCGATGCTGATTATTCAACTCGAAAATCCATATTTACTCATTGTAGTGAGTGCAATAATAGGTGCATTGGTTGCGGGTTTCGGCGCTTTAACCGCTTCTTTCTTAAAGGGAAAAAAATAAAATTTGGAGTAGGGAAACTTAGATAAACATTTTGTTTTTCCTAACAGTATAGAACCTAATTTCGTTACAACATAATTACTGTTATGAGAAGTATCTTTTCCCTACTGTTAATACTGAGTGCAATATCAGCCAACTCTCAAAAAATTTATGGCACCGTATTCACCGAGACTGGTGACCTGTTGCCCTTTTCTTCCATCACCGTAAAAGGGAGTTCTACTGGAACCAGTGGCAATGACAAAGCCCGTTTCTCTTTCAGCTTACCAAAAGGTACTTATACATTGGTCTGCCAACACATTGGGTACGTTAGCCAGGAAAAAAAGGTTACAATCGATGGTGATACAGAAGTCACTTTTATTTTAAAAGAACAAAAACTTACTTTAGATGAAGTGGTGGTTACCTCGGGTGGTGAGGATCCTGCCTATGAAATTATCAGGCAAGCCATCAAAAAAAGAAATACCTATGCCAACCAGGTGAAGGCCTTTGAAGTAGACCTCTATGCCAAAGACCTGATTAAACTGCGCAATCTGCCCAAAAAGATATTTGGTCAAAAAATTCCGGATGAAGACAGGAAAGATATGGGGCTCGATTCTGCTGGTCAAGGCATTATTTATTTATCTGAGTCTGTTGCAAAAATTTATGCTCAGGAACCCAATAAATTTAAAATGGATGTCATTAGCAGTCGCGTGAGTGGCAGCGGTGGTTTCGGGTTTACTTTTCCAACCTTCATTAGTTTGTACAGCAATAATGTGAAAATATTTTCGGAGGGACTCAATCCAAGAGGATTTATTTCACCCATTTCTGATGGTGCCATTGGAGATTATAAATTTAAATTGAAGGGATTTTTCTGGGAAGATGGGAAGATGGTGAATACCATCCAGGTAACTCCTAGAAGGTTGTATGAGCCACTGTTTTCGGGTATCATCAACATCACTGAAGACGATTGGAGAATTCACAGCTTCGATTTGCAACTTGTAAAAACAGCACAGCTCGAGTTGCTGGATACTTTGAAAATTACCCAGTTGCATGTTCCGGTAAACAAAACCGTTTGGCGAGTAAAAAACCAGTTGTTGTATTTCAATTTTAAATCTTTTGGAATTGATGCCATTGGCAATTTTTTAAACGTGTACAGCAATTACGATGTGGCACCTTCATTTACTAAAAAAACCTTCAGCAACGTTTTGATAAAGTATGATACAGCCGTAAACAAGAGGAGTATTGCCTACTGGGACAGTATCAGACCCGTGCCTTTGGAAACGGCTGAAGCAAAAGACTACACGGTAAAAGACAGTATTTATCAGCGAAACAAAGATTCAATTTTCAGTAAATTCACAGTTGATACTTTGAATGCAAGGCGTCCCAAATTAAAACCCTATAAAGTTTTTTTAAATGGGTTAAACAGAACCAAATATAGAACCAACAAGTCTTCTGTAACATGGGGAATCAGACCATTGATCCCAGATTTGGAATACAATCTTGCCGAAGGCATTACCATCAGAGCCAATGGATATGTGAATACATACATTCGAAAATGGAAAACTGCTTTTTCTTTTGAACCTCACCTTCGATATGGAACCAGCAATGGGCATTTGAATGCTTGGGGCAATATTCAGTTCAGGACCAGAGATTCGGAAGCCAATAAAAAAATAAAACAATACAGCTGGGATTTTGCCGGGGGTAAGCGGGTTTCTCAGTTTAACAAAGACATCAAAATGTCGCCTTTTATCAATAGCTTCAGCACATTGCTTAATGGGAACAATTGGATGAAAACCTACGAAAACTATTTTGGTAGCATTACCTACAGTAAAAGATTTGAAAACGGTCTGCGGTTTACTGTAAACGGATTGTACGAAAACAGGATACCACTCAACAATACTACCAATTTTACCTTTTCAAAAAAAGACAGTATCCACATTACACCCAATTATCCAAACGAAAAAATAGCAGAACAGTTTCCCCAGCACCAGGCTGCAATTGTGACGGCTGTTGTTAGTTTCAGGCCAGGGCAACGATACATACAATTTCCTTACAGCAAAGTGGCCATTGGCTCTAGGTATCCCACTTTTAATGTCTCCTATTCAAAAGGCATCAATGGTTTGTTTGGAAGTGATGTAGATTTCGACAAATGGAAATTTTCTGTGAATGGAGATAAAAATTTAAAATTAATGGGTGAAGTCAAATACAATATTGGTGCAGGCGGTTTTATCAACAACAAAAAAGTGTACATCCAGGATTTTCAACACTTCAACGGCAACCTTTCTATTGCTGCAAGCGAATACCTCAATAGTTTTCAATTGGTTTCTTTATATGGCAACAGCAACGTAGATAGAACCTTTGCCTTTGGGCATGTAGAGCATCATTTCAATGGCTTATTGACCAATAAAATTCCATTGTTCCGCAAACTCAACTGGAACCTTGTTGGAGGTGCCAATGCATTCTATGTGAACAGCAACAGCAATTATGTAGAAGCATTTATAGGCTTGGAAAATATCCTGAAAGTTTTCCGGGTCGATTTTGTGGTTGCTTACGAAAACGGTTTAACCGGAACAACTGGCATTCGCATTGGTACTGGTGGAATATTAGGAGGGAGTGTAAACGTGAACAGAAGCAACAATTCAGCATCCATTAGTTTTTAAAAAAATAAAAAATTACCTTTGCGGCGTTAAAATTTGGTTTGCCCTGCAAGCATCCAATCATTGTATGATTTCCCATTTAACTGGGATCAAATTAAAATTTATGGCCGTTTTGTACAACCGCTTATCGCAAGAGGAGTTGAAAAAAGTCCTCTATGCGGAAACCTTTTACAGGCATACCATTTCTTTTTACCAGTATTTTTTTATAGAAGATCCTACCAGTTTCAGAAACGAACTGTACAAAGGACTGAATGAGCTCAATGTTTTTGGTCGCATCTATGTAGCCAACGAAGGCATCAATGCACAAATAAGTGTGCCCGAACAACACTTCGAAGCCTTTAAAATATTGTTGTACAGTTACCCTACTTTGAACCAACTTCGGCTCAACTTTGCCATTGACAATGATGGCAAATCGTTTTGGGTGCTAAAGGTAAAAGTGCGCCAGAAAATTGTAGCTGATGGCATCACAGATCCTTCATTTGATATGGCCAACAGCGGTAAGTACGTAAATGCCCAACAATTCAATGAACTTACTGCCGATGAAAATACGATTGTGGTAGACATGCGCAATCATTACGAATACGAAGTGGGCCATTTTGAAAAAGCCATCGAAATTCCAAGCGATACTTTCAGAGAACAACTGCCGATGGCAGCAGATATGTTGAAAGGTCAGAAAGACAAAAAGATCATCATGTACTGCACAGGTGGCATCCGCTGCGAAAAAGCAAGTGCTTACATGCTTCACCATGGTTTTAAAAACGTATTTCACCTCGAAGGAGGCATCATTCAGTATGCCAATAAAATTAAGGAAGAACAGCTACCCAATAAATTTCATGGCAAAAACTTTGTGTTTGATGATAGATTGGGCGAGCGCATTACCAATGAGGTAATTGCCAAATGCCATCAATGTGGAGAGCCGGCAGACGATCATACCAATTGCCTCAACGATGGTTGCCACCTGCTTTTTATTCAGTGTGAAAAATGTACCACTGCTTTTAAAGGATGCTGCAGTGAGGCTTGTATGGAAGTAATTCAGTTGAGTGAAGCCGAACAAAGAACCATGAGAAAAGGGCTCGACAAAGGCAATATGATCTTCAATAAATCTAAACAAAGGTTGAGACCCAGGCTGAATGAGGATTAAACAAGATCAATAAGAACAATGATTTTTTATGGTTTATTAAACCTTGAGATTTTTTGTTATACCAATGTGATTTATATAATATGCCAATATTTTATAAATGCTTATCCTGAATGCTTTCGGGAGTAAATGCCGATGGTATCAAACAAATACTATAATGAGGTGATAGCCGATATTGGACTATATTGTTTGTCCAATCGGTATTACGATAATGAGTGTGTAAAAACTGGGTGCCCTCACAACACGGTGCGTGTTAAATACCATATATGCTACCCTGGTTTAAAATGTACAAAAAATATAAAAGAATCACTAACATGGCCATGGGCATAAAAAATTGCTGATTTTACATTTAAGATACTGAATCGTATTGCAACAA
>JBIIPY010000146.1:0-4273 GCA_044342365.1 Ferruginibacter sp.
GAAATAATGCTTTTTTGAGTGTTTGCATTTCTGGATACCAATACAAATGGAATACTTAGTTTCTTCAACACATACTGCACGGCTTTAGAAGCGCCGCCCGTTCCCAAAACCAATGCTTTATTGTGATGGGGTAACAAATACTTTTGAAAAGACTTTTCAAAACCAACCGCATCTGTGTTAAAACCTTTAAGTGAACCAGGGGTTATTTTGATACAATTTACTGCTCCAATAGCCATAGCTTCTTCAGCGCATTCGTTTAAGAAGGGCATTACAGCTTGTTTGTAAGGTATGGTTACCGCAATGCCTTTCAGGTTTGGATGTTCATCCAGCAAGGATAAGAACGCTTCAATTTTTTTTAGTGGATATAGTTCAAAATAACAATCCTCTAGACCATCTTTTTCAAATTGCTCGTTAAAGTATTGTTTTGAAAAAGAATGCCCTAGAGGATAGCCTATCAAGCCGTATAATTTCATTAAAGGTTTTCTTTGTTAAGGAAGAGTTCAAATGTATCTCCTCTTAAGCCAATACGCATGGCTTCTAACGCAATCATTTCTGATGGAGCGATGTTACCCAAATTCACGTTGCAGCCAATCAACTCAAGGAAGTAGAGTTGCTGCGCTTTTTGAGGTGCTTCCCAAATAATTTTTTCTTCAGGTATTTGGGTTAAAATTTCTTGTACCAACCCTTCTCTTACTTCACCAGAACCTCTGTAGATACCTACATTACCTGCTTCTCTGGCTTCTGCAATTACATAGGTAGATCCTGCATTCAATTCTGCACGCATTAATTCTATCCATTTGTATGGCGGAATAATATGGGCAGCGTCCTTGCTACCTACTTCACTCAGCACAATACCGTGTTTGGTTAATTTTTCGATGTAACCACATTTTTCTGCGTGAGGAATCGTAATAGAACCATCACTTACTTCCATATAAGAAATACCAAACTCTTTACAAACGTTGATGTAATCTTCAAACTGGTTCCTGATCAAAAATGCCTCAAACAATGTTCCACCAAAGTAAACGGGAATATCATAAGATCTATAAACTTCTAATTTTTCTTTCAAATTGGGGGTAACATATGCTGTACCAAATCCAAGTTTCACGATGTCTACATGAGGATGAGCAGCGCTCATAAAGTTTTTTGCCTCTTGTACGCTAAGGCCTTTATCCATCACCATGGTGATGCCATGGTTCCTTGGTTTTAAATTGCGTTCTGGGATTTGAGTGAGGTTAAAATTCATATATAGGTTGATTATTTAAGGTTACAAATATAATTCAAATGCGGGTAACTAGCGGCAGGTATAAAAAACACCTATTTGATAGACTTTTGTTTTTTATACCTGGCAATTATTTCTACCACCACAGGGTATTGCAGTATGGAAGGATTGAGTTCTATGAATTTTTTAATAAGGCGTGGGTTTGCTGCCATACCGTTCTCTAGCTGCAAGGCTCCTTCTTTCTGTTTGCCATCTACAAAAAGAAACATACTCTTGTAGAAATAAAACAAGGGTTTATAGTCGGTTTGTTCCAAAGCGAAATCGGCATAATCAATCCCCTCATCATGCATCCCAGCTGCCAGCATGCATTTTAAAAGTTCCGTCCATCCGCTGATATTTTTTGGCCGAACCCTTACCACATTTCCAAAATAGGTAATGGCCTCTTCAATGTTGTTGAGTTGCATGTAACATTGACCAAGCGCCAAGTTGTAATCTGGTTGCATCTTAAACATTCTGGTGGCTGTCAACAATTGTTTGATGGCAGATTGCCATGCCGATTCGCTCATGTAAGTGCAGGCAATTTTGTAATACAGCTGACTGTCTTCTGCATTCAGGTGACTTGCTTTTTTATAATGAAACCTAGCTTGTGCATAATTGGCCAACTTATCGTAACAGTGCCCAATGGCTTCATAAACCACTCCTTCTGGCCGTGCCAGTTCCATTACTTTTTCTAAACAGTCGATGGCTTCTTTGTATTTCCTTAAACGGATATATGCATCGGCCATATTGCGATAAGCAAAGTCAAATTTTTCATTGATGGCAACTGCATATTGGTAGGCATCTATTGCCTTTTCGTGCAATTTCAAACCCTGGTAAGCAGCAGCCAAGTTAAACCAAGCAAGTTCGTTAAAAGGGTATGCTTCAATAATACCTTGGTGCAATTTGATGCTCTCTTCGTTTCTTCCGGTAAAGTCTGTCCAGAAACAAATTTTATACAATGCCTCTTCGTTGTTCGGATCAAGCTGGAGAATTTCTAAAAAGCAATCAAATACTTTTTCAAAATTCTCATAATCATCGTACACATCAGCCAGCTCAAACAATAAATCTGTTTTTTCTTCACCATCAAAATAATCAATGGCAATTTCGAGTAGCGCTGCAGCTTTCTCCTGTTGATCGAGGGCCAGATAAACGTCCGTTTTAAGAATGTATAAGTTAGAATCTGTACTGTCTAACAATTCGGATTGTTCTAAAACCTGAAGTGCCTCTTTGTATTTTTTAAGTATAATGAGAATGTTACCCGTCATCAACAATAAACCAGAGGAATAGGGGTATTGATTGATGGCCAATTCGCAGGCCTCCAGCGCCTCATTATACGCTTCAATGTCTTCTAAATGCTCTACGATTCTTTCAAAACCATCTTCCTCTATAAAAGAGTTGGATTTTCCTTCTTTCAGGTTTTGGAGTTGTTGAAGCAAGTTTTTTAATTCCTCTCTTTCTTGTCTGTAAGGATTTTTACTCATATTTGAAGTATAGGTTGTGGTAATTTAGACAAAAAAATATAAACCCCGTTTTTTCATTGGAATTAGTTATAAACAGTAATGTTATTAACTGATTTGTTAATTCTTATGATGAACGGCAACATTATACCAAATAAAATGTTATATATTTGTAACACTAATTTAAAACAATGAGTAAAATAACCAAAATTGTGCTGCTTACTGCCGTCCTCAATGGGATTGTGTTTACTTCATTTGCGGATAGGGGCTTGGGGAAAGCAAAGAAAACCAGCAACAACAGTAATTTTAAATCAGCTATTTCACTTAACCTAAAAACAGGATTTAAGTACAAAGGTTCATTGTTAACGGGTGTTTCTAGCACTAAAACTTCTTTAACCACCAATAACCTGGTCACTTACCAAAAGGGTAACACCATATATGTGGTACCTTACAAACAAAAAATAATTGTACCAGAAGTTAAACAAGGATACACTGGAATGAAGTTGATCATTAAACCTAAATTATAAAAAAAGACCTCAATGAGGTCTTTTTTATTAGATTACATTCTTATTAATTTCTTCTTAACTGTTGATTTTCTTCATAAGTCATCACCCTAAATCCAGTTTTAGGCGCTTCAAATTTTGCAGATGGCACAGCATCATATGAGATTTTGCTCAAGGTATACTTGAAACTAATATCCCCCGACTGTATTTCATATTCAACCGGTAGTCCAGGTAATTGGGCAAAAGTATTGTTATAACTCCTGTTATTCAACGTAATGTCTGGATTAAAATAAACGATAAATATTTTACCATCAGGCAAGCTAGCAGTTGCTTTTTTACAAGAGTAATCACCTATCATACTGCGTTCATCAGAAATGGTAAACTGAAGCGATTCATACAGCTTATTTTTGTCTGCCCAGTTTGCCGCATTCATAGAGATCATCAACTTTTGTCCACTGTATTCCTTCAAAATAAATCCTTTGTTAAGTTTGCTATCAAATACAGTTGTTTCTACTCCCACAGAACTCTTCATTTCTGTTCGGCTTTGGTTGGGATTTAGGAAAACCTGAAGGGTAGCCCCGTTTAAGGAATTGATACCAGGCGTTTCAGATTTGTCAGAAATGATGGAGATATTGTAAAACAGACTTCCTTCCGTAAAAGATTTTTGTGCCTTAACGCCCCCGTTAACCAACAGCATTATAAAAAACAATCCAATTGATAAAATATACTTGTAAATATTGTTCATCTCTAACTTTCTTAGTTGGTATAAAGATAATACAATATGATTCCAAACACCACCCTGTGACCACACAATAAAAAACCCGTATTGAAAAGCAATACGGGTTTTAACTATTTTAACTTATTGTTCTACTTTTTAGTGTTCTTATTCTTCATCTCCAGTATTTTTTTCTGCGAATCCTGCATGGCTTCAACCTTTGCCTGCAGCTTAGATTTTTTTACGGGTTTCTTTCTATTTTCATTAATCTGGGCCAGAATTTTATCGTGGTTGATGATGTATTTCTGGATTACGATTTGGAGCACCAGCGTAATGGTAT
>JBIIPY010000066.1:0-15507 GCA_044342365.1 Ferruginibacter sp.
GGATTATCCCTTGATTTTTTACTTTCTTTAAACCATACATGTTCATCGCTTGTATGGTTAACCACTAAGTCCATGATCAATTTTATTCCTCTTGCATGCAATCCTTCCAGCAACAAATCAAAATCTTCCATGCTGCCAAACTGTTTCATGATAGCCCTGTAATCAGAAATATCATATCCCATATCATCGTTGGGTGATACATACACTGGGTTCATCCACACAACATCAATACCCAAGCTTTTTATATAATCCAGTTTTTCAATGATTCCTTTTAAATCACCAATGCCGTCTCCATTCGTATCCTTAAAACTTCGGGGATACAATTGGTACACTACCACTTCCTTCCACCATTTTCTTTCGATATCAACTAATTCTTTTTCAAACATATTTATTGCAACTGTTTATTGTTTCAATAAAAAAACTAAAGGGATATCTAATCTTTTGTTCCATGATTTTTCGCTATGGTCAGCGCCAGGAAAATATTTTGTAATCCAGTTTTTAGCACTAAAACCTTTTGCTTTGAGCACCTCGTCCACATTTTTTTGAAGAGGGGGATACATGGCATCTAAAGTTTGGTCGCCATAATCGAAATACAATTTGTGTGTGTTGGGTTTGGGTAAATGCTTTTGCAAATAGTTTGTAAATGCAGCTGGAAAAGGATTATTATCACTTGTGAATATGCCTGGCCAATGTGTACTTATACAAGCTGCGCCACCAAATACATTGGGGTACTCACAAATGGCATAAATTGATATTAATCCACCCATGCTGCTGCCTGCTATATAAGTATTTTTCCTATCTTTTTTTGTTGAAAATGCACTGTCAATAAAAGGCTTTAACTCTTTCACTAAAAATTGTAAGTAGTTGTCAGAAATGGGATTGAATACACCAGTAGTCCGCCCTTTTTCCTGTAGCTGTTTGGTCACAAATTCTTTTTGAATTTCAGTAAGTGATTCATAAGGCTTTTGTGGATAATATTCCTGATGCCGCTTAGTCCCATTGTTCCAAATACCAACCACAATAAGGTCTTTTATTTTATTTTCTTTCAGCAGTTTGGATACCGTTTCATCAACACCCCATTCTTGGTGGTTCCACATGATGCTGCTGTCATAAAGACTATTGCCATCGTTCATGTACAACACTGCATATTTCTTTTTGGGTGAATATCCATTTGGAAGCCAAACATCTATTTTTCTTGCATCCACAAATGTTGACGTAAAATGCTCTAAACGATTTATAGTACCTGACGAAACAACGGGCAATTGTGCCGCAACAAAATTGCAACAGCTTAAACAGATTACAAAGGAGACAATTGAACGAATCATCATTGTTATTAACTTTATGGTTGATTTATTTTTGACTCCCTTACAAACAGCCAACATACCAGCGACAACAGTAGGCTGATGGTGATGATTAAAAACAGTATAGCATAATCACCTGAATCGTTTACCAGTTTTGATATACCCGGTGTCATCATTGCAGGCAATACAAGACTGAAGTTGAACAGCCCCATAAACATTCCCATCTTGGTGGCATTTACCTTTTCCGTCATTATGGCAAATACAATGGAAATTACTGCCGACCAGCCAATGCCACAGATAATCATACCGAGATAAAAAATAATTTCTTTGGTGCCTGCAATATATAAAAGAAAGTACCCAGCTGTCATGCAGACAATGGCCATTCTGTAAATTTTTACTTTGCCTATTTTTTTGCTTAATGGCTCAAGCAGTAATACCGGCAGCAATGCACCTACAAAGTTGAGTAATAAAAAGCCCAGCGAAAGTATATTGCCTGCTGTGTTTTCTGATGTTTGTGGTGTGCCGGTAAAAAAACTGGAAAAGCCATTTGCCCATACATTAGAAATATCTAAAGTTGGAATCATTTTTTCTTTGATGTAAAAATAGCTCATTACAAACATGCTCTGTATGCCCAGCCACGAAAAGGAATGAGCCAATAATATTTTTTGAAAATCGTTGGTGTCAGATGGTTGTTGTTTTCCTTTCCAAATTGTGAATACTCCGAGGATGATAGTAGCCAATAAACATGCGTACATGAAATTGGTTTGCACCTTATCCCAGCCACCATTCAACATCATCTTATTAATTACAACAAACAAACCAAACGCAATAAAGCCATACAAGGGAAATAAAATTTTAACGCCATCAAGCAAGGAAGAATTGCTTTTGATTTCTTTTACAATAGTCGTTTCTTTTTGTAATTCTCTCGGTTCTTTTACAAACAATACGGGAACAATAGAGAACAGTAGCACTACAACTGCTGCTACATAAATTAAAGCCATGTTGCCAAATGCCACAGAAACAAAATAAGCACCAATGCCAAATGTGCCGCTTACTACCTGCATCCAGGAATACCCTTTGGTGCGTTCAATACCAGGTGGTGTTACATCTGCAATGATGGCCCGTGCAGGATTGAAAGTTACATTGATACTCATGTCAAGAAACAAAGAGACAATGATGGCTACAACAAAAATGGTTAATCCGGTTGATTTGCAGATAAGATCAAGTTGCGGCAAGGTAATAAGCATGGCAGCACCAAGAATTCCGCCAATCACAATGTAAGGTTTTCTTCTGCCACCCATAAACCAACTTTTATCACTCATCATTCCAACGATGGGCTGGGCAATAATTCCTGACAATGGGCCTGCCAGCCAAACCAATGCTACATCTTCTATATGTAAATTGTATTTGGTGCTGAGTATCCAGCTTAGTGTTGCCACCTGCGTTGATAAACAAAAGCCTACTGCAGTTGCAGGTAGGCTTAACAATACATAGAATGTATTTGATAATTTATTTTGTATGGCAAGCATATAGATTGTTATGTTGGATGAATATGTTTTCTTTAAATATTAGATGTCATTAAAAAAATTTCTTAAATGAAGCATCATCTTATAATTGATATCCCATTGATTGCCGATGGGCTGTTGTGTGAAAGGAAGCAATGGCATATAAGGTGAGGGTCCAAACTCTGGTGTTATGGTAAAGCTGTTCCAGCCTTTCTCTTTTTTTTGATTAATAATTTCCTTCCACCATTCCTCAAACCAGGTTAAATGATTTTCCCATTCAGGTGTAAAAGGGTCGTTCACTTGTGGTGCCTGCTCATGTCCAATTCTTGAATGTATATGCGATACATGCGGAATAATTTGGCTGATAATTTCTTTCTGGTCCTGAAGCATACTTTCAGAAACTGTACAAAAATGGGAGAAGTCACCAACCAGTTCCATTTCTGGAAATATATTGAGATAGGAAATCAAAGATGCCGAATGAAATGAAAATCTTCCACGGTGTGTTTCATGTAAAATTCTTATACCCGTTTTGCTGCTGATGTTCATAGCAGCTTCTATCATTTTACAGTTATCGTCAAAGGAAAAAAAATCTTTGCCGGTGTGAGAGTTGATAAAATCAGGTTTTAAATGGGTAAGTTTTAGTAATCGCTTTTCAAATTCGTTGATATAATTTTTTACTGTCCCGGTCTGATGCGGGGTAATATGCTGAATAACAAATTTAAAACTACTGTTTGAATCAATAGCATCTTCCAGTTTAGCCATAAAATCAGTGACAAAATCAATATTGTCATTGAGATAAACTTCCACTCCATTATAGGTTGCAGTTTTGAGTCTGTCGAAGAAGGAAGCAATGCCTGATTGTTCGCTTCCCCAGAAGGGGCAGCAGTAGTTTATTTGCAAAATATCAATTTTGATAAATAACAGGATTCATGGGCGTATTTATTACCTCACCCACTTTAGCACCGGGACACCAGGTATTCCAATCGTTAACTTGATTTTTGTTGTCGGGATTTTTCAGCACCATATCCTTATCCATATAGATCACCGTCATCACTTTCCGCATTTGGTTAGTGCTGTTAGCACCTGCCCGGTGAAATACCCAGCCGCTGTGAAAACTCACTTCACCCAAATCAAATGCTTCAATCACATGTTTGAAATCGGTAACTTTTAATTTTTGTTGTATGACAGCTTCGCTTTCATCGCTTATTTCCAAATCCCTGCCTTCCACTATTTGGTGACTGCCTGCACTGAATTCCAATGGCCCCAACTCCAATGGTGTTGCCTGCAGGGGGATCCATGCAGTAACGGTCTTATCTGTTTCAAGCGGCCAGTAATACTGGTCGGCATGCCAGGGCGTGATACCGCCACCACCTTCTTTGAATAATGCCTGGTCGTGATAAATTCTTACACCAGCTGTTTGCATTAAATCAGCTGCAATCTTTGCCAGCCGGTTGCTGAAAATAAATTCTTTCACCACTTCATCTTCTCTCCAAAAATTGAATAATTGCAAAAAGGCTTTACCATAAGTGCTACGTTCTTCCATTGGTTTGTCTTCATTCTTCATTAGCTCCAACCGTTTGCTAATGGCTTCATTAAAGAAGGAGATGGTAGCTTCATCAAAAACCTGTTTAAGTTTGATGTAACGGTTTTCCTGGTAAAAGGCTATTTGCTCATCGGTAAGCTGGTATGGTTTTGTAAGTGCAGTTATTATAGCTGAAGGAATCGTTGACATAAATTTTTATTTGACGGTAAAACTACCGGGAAGCTGTAAAGATTAATAGCACTGCATAAGCCAGTTATTACACTATATTGACATAATCCTGTATTTTTAGGATTTAAATGGAATATATAGTGGCATATGAAACCATTTCTGGAAGATATTAATGCAAAGAAAGGTCAGCATTCTTTTATGGCGTACAATATCAGCCCGCCAAAGTTTGATTTCTTCTGGCACTATCACCCGGAGTATGAACTGACGCTGATATTGAAAGGTAGGGGCAGGCGGCTTGTTGGCGACAACCATGAAAATTTTGAGAGTGGCGACCTGGCGCTGATTGGCCCCGGCCTTCCGCACACATGGGTAAGTGATAGCGGTGTGAAAGGAAAATCGGAAGCCATAGTCGTACAGTTTTCAGCGGATTTTATTGAACGTTTTGCAGGACTGGATGAACTGTCTGCCATTACTAAATTGTTGTTGCAGGCAAAGCAGGGTATTTCATTTAAAGGAAAAAGATCTGCTGCCGCCAGGGAGCAAATAAAACTACTACCCACAAAAAGAGGCGTTGAAAAAATTACTGGTCTGCTGCATTTGCTCCATGAACTGTCTAAATTAAAATCGGTGCCGCTGGCATCTTCGTTCTATCAGCCGTTAAAAGGAAAAGAAAATGAAAACCGCATCAATAAGGTTTGCCAGTATGTACAAAAGCATGCCGCGGCACCATTGACCATTCACAAGGCTGCTGCATTAATTCATCTGTCTCCCGGTGCTTTTTGCAAATTTTTTAAACGCATCACCGGCAAAACATTTTCTGATTATGTAAATGATATTCGTATTGCCAATGTTTGCAACGAATTGATGGCAACTGATAAACAGGTGGCGGAGATTGCCTATGGCAATGGCTTTGAAACACTCACTTATTTTAACCGGGTTTTTTTGAGAAAAAAAAAGATGCGGCCTGGAAGTTATAGAAAGATGTAAAAGAGTTGATTGGAGAAATGCTCACTGGGTGTAAAAGAAGAAATAGAGTTACTGTGCAAACTAAAACAAAGGATAAATTGAAAAGCAAAAGTTACTTTGGGCTTTTGGTCATGACTTTCCAGGTATTATAAATGTGGTTTGTCTGTTATTGAATAAGGTCGTAAGTATTTCATCAGTTGGGTGGTAGATGGGCTTTGGTGTTCAGTAAAGATATACTGCTGAAGTGTCGAACAAATGTTGATAGATATTCGTCAGCCGGGGCGGCTGGGCTGTGTGTTGGTGACCCGTCCTGAAAAAAGTTGACTGTGTTAGATAATTAATCCTGTTATTGGTTTACTAAGAAGCCCAAGTTACAAATGTCAAGCCAGCATTGCAGCAAACAGCATGTTGTGCGTTCGCCCTGTTGACTTTGATGATGTGTCAAAGAATTAGGAAATATTAAGCAAACGGAAATCTAAAAAGAACGTGTTGATCAAGTCTCATGTCAATAGTCTCAAAGTAAATTACAGGGTCTATAAAAAGTAACTATCCTTCTAACAAAAAGATATTTTCGTCGTGTAAATCTTCAAGGATAATTCCCAACGAAGAGTTGTAATAGTCATCATTTTTTGTTCTTCTAAAGCCATGCTTATTGAGATACGGTTCAACTGTTGAACGTGAAGCACCTTCCGTCAATAGAGCAAACTGCTGCTGAATGATAACAGTAAAAGTTTCCTCTATAGATGTAAATCCAACAGTTGTATATTTTGTAGCTGGAAAAAATATAGCGTGGCAAAGCAATCTATTAAATAATTCTAGCCAGTTCCCATGATAGGTACCGGTGTTAGCTTTTATCACCTCGCGACCATTTGGATGCAAATAGACTTGTTGTTCTGCTCCTGCACCAATCTTCCGTGAAGCATGTTGGCTTTTGAATTCTTGTTCACTAATCCATAAGCCGTTTGTTTGCGACCAAATTTTTAAAGCACTTTCTTCAAGAGGTCTTACGGTAGCATTGTACCGTGTCCTTTCTTTACGATTGAGAGGCTCTGCTTCTTTAGCAGCTCCACTTGCTTCTTGGCTTGCTCCACAGATATAGGCAGCTTCCTCTGTTGGTGTGTCAATGTTTTCATTACTTGAACTTCGTTGCTCACCCAACCATTGCCGAATAATCTCTGGGAAGAATTCATCCATGTCTTAGTAATCGGTTTCATATTCAAAATGTTATGTAAAGATAACGATTTATTGCACTTAAAGACTCCTCGTAGGGTGACGTACAACGATCACGGCTTGCTGCTGTGCTGGCATTTGAAAAACGGTCAGCCCGGCAACTGAAGCCGATTAGAATGTTGATGATTAAATTTAGTACAAAATATCATTATAAAACGGTCAAGCCGAAGCTAAAGATGATAGATAGAAGCTGAAGTTTCTTTCGTCCAGCCGGCATAGCAGCAAGACCCATGTATGCGTTCGTGCTACTTTAATTAAGCGGATATCTATTCATCCACGTCCAACTGGTCAAAATGATTTGGTATAAGTTTTTTATTGGGGATTGCCCATTTAAAGTTTAGCCTGAAAATATTATCATTCCAAACCGGATTAAGGTCTTCGCTATTTTTTACAAATTGCATATGGTAAATCAATTCAGCCCTCCATTGTTTGTTGATAATATAACCGCCGCCAAAGCGCTGGCGAAACCGGTCGAAATAGCCTTTTTCGAATGTGTAAAAAAATTCAAAATCGCTAAAGCCGTACCAGCTTTTGGGCCTCCAGGCATTTTTGCTCAATGGAAATTCTATGGCCATCCGATTGCGGATACGGTTTTTTGTATTGTTTAAGCTTTTATTATCGGCATAAGTAAACGAACGAAACTCATAACGGGTCCAGTTGAAAATGTGCAGATTACCGGCATTGGGCAGTTTTAATTTTAGCCCGCAAAAGGGCGAAACTCTTTAAAGTCATCACCTTCCTTTGAATTATTCATGATTAAAAAAGCCCCGGACATCACTTCTACCACCGGGTTTATTTTGTAAGTTACAATGCCGGGAGCACCTACATAAAACGAGCAAGTTTTGATTCCGGTATTATTTACATACCCCAGATAAGTAGTAAAAAAGACTTTTTTATTTATGGGGATTGTAGGTACTAAAGTAAGCCGGAATTCACTATTGATTTTTTCTTGAGCTGTTGCTGTATTAGCATATAGTATAAAATAAATAGATAAAAGCCTGTATTGTAATAAAGTTGGTTTCAACCGATTTAGCATGATAATGTATTTTGTGGCTGAATTAATGGATGAGCATTATTTTGGAAAAACAAAACTAACCACCGCTCTTATTCCAAAATCAGGTTTGCTTGCCGAAGGCATTGATATTGGAATACGTGGACCAACGCCCAATTGCACCTTTTGATTTCCCAGGGTTGTAATTCCGGTTATTGTCGGATTGAAGAAAACAGCGGTTGTGTTGGCTTGCCAGTTTTGTGTGATTTCGATATTCCCTCCTACGCCTGCTCCACTTTTCCAGTTGTAAACACAGAATGGTTGTATAAACATTTGGCTTACATCGTCCCTGTTATTACTTCCTGCAACAGACCATATCTGATTAACCAATGCACCATAGGTCCAACCATTTTGTTGTTTCAAAACGATGGCGGTTGGCCCAATACCTAATTTTTGGGTTCCTAATAATTTATCTGTGGCGGTTGGCACCAAAAGGATTGGCCCGGCACCCCACGTTAATCCATTTTTAGCTACTGCAGGGGAAAATAATGCACTAACTGTTGCATCACTCAAGCCACTTTCTTTTGCCCCGGATGCAGATATATCATGTTGAGTAACAATTGGTAGAACCAACCTTGTTATCATATTTAATTTGGGGCTTAAAGATATTGGAACAACCGGTTGAAAATTCAAGGTGTTTCTTGACCCATTAAATTTTCCAATACCTACATCTGTATTGTTTTGAAAAGGTACACTGATAAGCGAAGCAATTGGGTTTGACAACTTCTTAGCCAAATCGGCAGCAGATTCGGCGGCCTTATCTTGTGCTTTTATTGTATTCACAATTAAGAAGAGGGCAAAAAAGAACAGTAAGAATGAATGTCGCTTATAATTGTATTTCATGTATTAATTAAATTTTAAAAACCAACGGACAGCCATAGATGACCGTTGGTTTTTTATATATAGAAAATCTTATTTTAAATCAAAATCTACTTTGTTAATAACACCCTTAAAGGCAAAAGGTGATGTATAATTTTTAGAAACCGGTGAGCCAGTATCTTCACCTATACCAAAAGTATCTATACCAAAGCGGCCCGGTACGGTTTTCTCACTATGTGTCCTTTATCTAAAAACAAGCCATCTAAGAAAAAACTGGAAGTCTCTTTTCTTATTGTTCTCCTTTCATCAGTGTTTTCATCAGTTCGGAAAAATCAAAAGTTGCTGCTTTTTGTACCGGAGGAAATTCTATTAAAGTTTTAATATGCTCATTTAAGAGTTCCTGAACCGGCTCGTTCAAAAACTGTTTTCGCTGTAACATATCTGACCGGTCTGTTATGTTATCAAAGCTTTCAAAAGGATCGAAGGTCAGGTTATAAAAGATAGGAAATTTTTCTTTTACGTAAGGAGCATAATAATTTTCACTGGTTTGGAAATTTAATTTCCATTGATTGATTCTTACTGCTCTAATGTCAGATTCGTGATAGTAAATAAAATTATTTCTTTTACTTTCCTTTGTCTTTCCTAACCAGTAATCCAGGTTGTTTACACCGTCAATGTATTGCTTTCTTTCTGTTTTCATTTGTTCTACTACATTCAAATTACCTGCTGCTGCGGCAAGTGTTGTAAAAATATCCATGTGCGCCTGAATACCACTTAAAATTTGTCCTTTAGGAATATGATTCTTCCACATTACCATCGTTGGAACCCTTACTCCACCTTCGTAAGTGGTCATTTTTTCACCTCTAAAAGGGG
Source organism: Ferruginibacter sp. (assembly GCA_044342365.1). Lineage (GTDB taxonomy): Bacteria > Bacteroidota > Bacteroidia > Chitinophagales > Chitinophagaceae > Ferruginibacter. The sequence goes on from JBIIPY010000066.1 coordinate 9,457, forward strand.
TTGTTCCACCATGTGTACGAGCACTGTGCTCCGGTCCATTGTCTGTAGAGTAAACAACGATTGTATTTTCCAATAAACCCATTTTCTCTAATTCATCCAACATCATCCCAACCTGCATGTCATGCTCCATCATTCCACTGCCATACATATCATGTTCTGTGGTGTATGGCAAAGCCAGATAGCGGCTTTCAGGCTTCAGGTGCGTAAACATATGCATCCGGCTTGTATTAAGCCAAATAAAAAAAGGTTTTTTTTCGCCTTTAGCTTTCTTTGCAAATTTTAGAGAGGCATCAATAAATTCCTGATCCACATTCTCCATTCGCTCCTTAGATAATTGTCCGGTTCCTTCGATTTTTTGTTTGCCTACTTTACCAAAGCGAGGATCAACTGTAGGATCATCTACATTGGTAGCCCAGGTATGTAATACTTCTCTTGTTCCGTATTTTTTGAAATATGCAGGATCCTGAGGATAATCTTTCTGTTGATATTCCTCCTGTGTGTTTAAATGATATAGGTTACCATAAAACTCATCAAACCCATGTACCGTTGGTAAATGTTCATTTCTGTCACCCAGGTGATTTTTGCCAAATTGCCCCGTAGCATACCCTTGTTTCTTTAATACTTCAGCAAGTGTAGGTGATTCCTTTTTTAACCCCAGTTCAGCACCGGGTCTTCCAACAGTTGTCATACCGCTCCTTATTGGGTATTGGCCTGTAATTAAGGCTGCACGGCCTGCAGTACAGGAGGGTTGGGCATAATGGTCGGTAAACATAATACCATCTCGTGCAATCCGATCAATATTCGGAGTTCTGTAACCCATTGTTCCCAAACCATAGGCGCTTACATTTTGCCAACCCACATCATCAGGGAAAATGATTAAAATATTCGGTTTTTCCTGGGCTTGTGCATAAAAAAATACCAGGTTAGCTAACATCAATAATCCCAATTTTTGGAGAATCTTCTTTTTCATGTGTTTATTTTTAGTGTTTTTTAATTGTCACAAAACTCACCATTTATTTTTGTAATAACTGGTTTGCCATCCAATACTTCATATTTTGTCTGCCCATAACTGCCAATATTTTCTGCTTTTGTATTTTCTGCATTAGATGGGAATTGATTGCAACTAATTATAAATACTGAAATTGCAACTAAAAAAAAGATCTATTTTTAAATTCCCTTTTCATTTATTTCTTAATAAAGCTTGAGATTTTCTTTAATGCAAAAAGAGAATGTTGGTTTAATAATATTTGGGATTAGCATTGTCTTTTTTAAAATAAAGTAAGCGGCCTACATGTACTTAGACAGCTTACTTTATTTATAATATACTGAATTATTTTTTACCGCTTGTTGCAGCTTCCATTACCCGATCAAGACTAAAGGATCCTGGTTTCATACGGGGAGGAAATTGCTTAAAACTCTCCATCCAACCGGCAACAAAAGAAGTTGCGGGCGTTAATATGAACATACGCTCATTTAACCAATGATTGTATCCTGTAGATTCATCAAAGGCACGTTCAAAAGGATCCATTTTAAGATTAGTAATCATGGGTGCCCTAAGTTCTGTAAAAGGCATTACCCACACATTCATACCTTTTGCATCCTGACGTAAATAAGTAACTTTCCAATCTTTATAACGTAAAGCCGCAACATCTCCACCATCTGTCCAATAAATAAACTCCTTACGAGGCCATTCACTACCATCTTTTAAAGCAGGTAAAAGATTGTATCCATCAAGGTGAACTTTATAGTTTTTACCCCCAATTGATTTACCATTTAATAATTCTTGCTTAACATTTGGCTGTCCGGCTGCTGCCAATAAGGTAGGAATCATATCTTCATGTGCAGCAAAGTCGTTAATAAGTGTTCCTGGTTTAATAACCCCAGGCCACCTGATTACACATGGTACACGGTATCCACCTTCCCATTGGGTATTCTTTTCACCCCTAAAAAAAGATGAGCCACCATCAGGCCAACCATAAAACTCATTACCATTGTCTGTAGAATACATAACGATCGTATTCTCCTCTAAACCCAATTCTTTCAATTTGTCTAATATCTGACCTACCATAAAATCATGTTCTACCATGCCATCTGCATATACACCATATCCGGTTTTACCTTGCGACTCCGGCTTTAGGTGGGTATTTATGTGCATACGGGTTGTATTATACCAAATAAAGAATGGTTTGTCTTCTTTTTTGGCTTCTGCCATAAATGCCAAGGTTCTATCAGTTACTTCCACATCAATAGTCTCCATACGTTTTTTTGTCAATGGTCCCGTATCTTCAATACGACCGCCTGCAAGGCTGTGGATTACACCCCTTGGGCCAAATTTCTTTTTGAATTCCGGATCCTTTGGATAATCAACATTTTCAGGCTCTTCTTCGGCGTTCAAATGGTATAGATTTCCAAAGAATTCATCAAATCCATGATTAGTTGGAAGATGTTGATCCATATCACCGAGGTGATTTTTACCAAACTGCCCTGTTTTGTAACCTAATGGTTTTAATAACTCGGCCAATGTAGGATCTAAGGTGTTTAGACCATCCTTACCACCGGGCATACCAATTTTTAACAAGCCCGTTCTGATTGGAGATTGTCCGGTAAGAAAAGCCGCCCGACCGGCAGTACAACTTTGTTGTCCGTACCAATCGGTAAATACAGCACCTTCTTTACCTATCCTATCAATATTAGGTGTTTTGTAACCCATCATACCCATATTATAGGTACTTACATTAAACTGTCCGATATCATCACCCCAAATAATTAAGATGTTGGGTTTGTCGGTATTTAGTTTAGGGCTTGAAACTACGGTTGTATTAGCCTTTGGTTTTTGCGCCATGGTACTTACAACTGCTAGTGTAATAACCACTGTAGTGAAATAAAACTTTTTCATAATTACAATATTAATTTTGGGTTAAAGAATACAAAAAATAGGTATGCAAAAAAATTAATCCTTTACGGAGCGACCCTGTAATTCCACTTTAGCTTTGTTAGAAACGATTACTACGCCCACAGAATCATATTCCAGTTCAACACTTTTCAGTTTTACTTCATCGGGGTTACCGGGCAAATCCCACGACAAAGAAGTCAGTCCTTTTGTAAGAACACCAACCCCTTTTGCATCAAATTCCTTCCTTGTACCATCACTCATTACCACCGTCACCTTTTTGAGTTTTACAGTGCCCTGAATACATTTAATACGGATTTTATCCACTTTTCGCTCACTTTCCTGTGGGGTAACCACATCCTTTTCTGCTTTAAAATTCACTGTCTTCTCAGCACCAGGTCTTCTATCAGTTGTCATACCGCTTCTAATCGGGTATTGACCTGTGATGAATGATATAATCGTTCCCCTAATTCCAGACCATGAGGTAAATTAGACATTTTAATTAACTAACGACTATCCTTTATTAAGTGCAGGCTAATTAATTTAGCATATATTTGCTATTTAAATTAGCAAAATGAATGAATATATAATTAATTGCTTAAATAATTCCGATTTCATACATTTGCTTAACCATTATACTTTTTATGGCTTACTCAATCATTCTTACGGCAAATGAAATGTCGGAATTAAAGCGGTTACGGCGTTCAGAAAAAGATGGCAAACTACTTCGCCGTTATCAATGTATCTGGATGTGCCATGAGGGTTTTCCTAAAAAAGAAATTGCCTCCACGCTGGGTGTAAATATTGATACTGTAACAGACTGGATTAAACTTTTTAATAGCAATGGCCTTAATGGCCTGGGCAAATTGCAATACGAAGGCAGAAGACCCTCCAGTTTGGATGCCGTTAAAGACGTTCTTGTAAAACACATAAAACTGGAATCTGTAAGTAAACTCTCTGAGCTACAGGATTTTTTAGAAACAAAATATTCCATTACTGTAGAGCACAGTTGGTTAAGCCGCTATTGTAAAAAAAACTCCATTGCTCTTATAAAAAGACAAGGCTGATACCAGGCAAAGTTCCCCTGGAACAAGTACATCAATCCTTCATTCACCTGATGGAAGAACTCTATCAATGTGCCAGCAATGACAATAAAGAAGTATTGCTGTACTTGGATCCCATGCATCAAATACACAACAATGAAAATGATTATGCCTGGCAGCCCACAGGATGCAAAGGCACTAAAAAAGTTCAGGCAAACACAGGAAGAAGGCGCCTCAACATTATTGGCGCCATTAATCCTGTAAGCTTTGAACCCACCATCATGCTGACAGAAGAAAATTGTTGTGCAGAAGTAATTGAAGCGTTTCTGGAAGAAGTAAAAAAACAATATAACGATGCCACAACCATTTGCATCATTTTAGATAATGCAAGATACCAGCGAAGCTACGTTGTGCAGCAAAAAGCAAAGGAGCTGGACATCAGTCTGCTTTATTTACCGCCATACAGCCTAAACTTAAATCTGATTGAAAGGCTATGGCGGTAGTTCAAAAAGAAAGTAATGAAGAATAAATATTATGACACCTATGCCTGTTTCGAAAAAGCAGTAGAAACCTTCTTTCAGACATTTAGTGAAAGGATTGCAGATGTGAAGCCTTTATTAAATTTTAAATTCGGAATTATTAAAGCAACTTAGTATAAATTTAATAGAAGAAAGCAGGGAAAAATGTTATTTTATAGCTTCCTAAACGTGGCAACTTCTTATTCATGGTATGCTCCATGCACCTAAAGGCGGATAGTCATTAAAAGATCATGATATATTCTACTGCCGATTAGAATTCCTTCAGCCAGAGCTGATGCTGGGATATTTGTTGCAGTTGAAGAACGTTATTCGTCAGCCCCAATTGCTGCAATGCAGTGTTGCAGTTTACTTTTCTAAAAACTTTTTTATTAAGGCAAATGTTTTTTCTGGTTCTTCCCTAAAAATGGTATGACCGCTTTTTTCAAAGAAAACAAATTCACATCGCGGACAGAATTGTTTGTATTGTATTGTCCATTTTGGAGGTGCGAGTTTATCATACCTTCCTGCCATTACCAGAATAGGAATTGTAAGATTTTTCAAATCTTTGCGATAATCAAAAGAACCTAAATCACCAATCGTATTAAAGTCTCCATCTGGACCTGACATTTGCAAGTCTAATTGGTTGTTGTTTTTATTTGGGTATGGGATATTTACAGTTTTAGATTGTCCTTCAGGATTGTAACGAAACATAAATGAAAATGGTACTTTTCCTTTAATGGCTTCATATAAAGAATCGTTTGATAATCGACCTTGTTGCCTTAGTTTCATTATTGAATCCCAAACTTCAGGAAAATAGATTTCTATTTCTTTATTAGTATTGTACTGTTGAATCATTTCACCGCTATGAAAAGGTAAAGAGAGAATTAGATGGCTTATATGGGTGGGATATTTGATAGCATAACCCTGTGCAACAACTGATCCAAATGAATGGCCAAGTATATTGATAGTTGAAAAGCCCATGGCAATTCTTAATCCCTCAATATCATCGATACTTCGGTTTAAACTATATTCTTGAATCTTTTTTGCTGTATCTGATTTGCCTGTGCCAAAAGGATCAAAATAAACAACCATGCAATTCTGATATAGTGAATCGAATGCTCTGTAAGTAATATGTGAATTTCCGGGTCCTCCTGGTATTATAAATAAAGGGTCTCCTTTGCCAACAGTAACTGTCCAGATTTTAGCCCCATTTACAACGTAGTATTTTCCATCCGTATTACTGTTTGGAAATATCTGGGCAAAACAAGTATTTATTCCCAGCACTAAAAGTAAAATAATTTTTCTCATGTGAATTTAGGTTTTCAGCTAACGATCACGGCTTGCTGCTGTGCTGAAATTTATGTTCGTCCAGCCCGGAACTGAAGCCCAATAGAATTACTAAAGTTGAAGATAATAACTAAAAGCTAAATTGAAAAACGTCAAGGTGGAACAAAAGCTGATAGTTAAAGCTGAAGTACAATTGTCGAGCCAGCATAGCAGCAAACCGCATCCTATGTTTACAATTCAATAAATTTACTAACTGTTTTACATCAATAGTTTGAAAGAACAGGGGGCAGAATAAGATAGTCAAACCCAATAA
>JBIIPY010000067.1:0-15438 GCA_044342365.1 Ferruginibacter sp.
GGCAGAGGACTAACGCGCGAGTTAAGCCTAGGAGCTTTGCATGTGTTATAGTTCACCTCTGCTTTCCTTTCTTAAACTACTATTTTTATTTGAAATCAAAGTAAAGGCATGTGTTCGGCTTTAGCCGGCCACATGTGTCTATTGATTCTGCCGGACTGTGTCCGGGTTTCAGAAAAACGTACTTCCAAAACCACCCAAATTTTCTGCCTCAATTAATTAAGTTAATACTGTTCAATTACCTTCACGAGAACCCTGTAAGAAGCGGTTTAGTTTGGGAGCCATGGCATTACAAATACAGCAGTGCAATAGATTACTACACGAATGAAAATGGATTACTCACAATTGGGCATTTGTAATCTTAACTCCGGACACAGTCCGGCAGAATTGGAAGGCACAGGTGATCCTGACGGAACACAAGTGCCTGTGAGTTTTTTATTACTTCGATTCTGTTGTTTTGGGTATGAACCCAACAGGGGTTACGGTAATAGTAACAGCGTTCATCAATTATAGCTCCCGATATCCTCTATTGGCATAAAAACTTCCCCAAACAAGCCTCAAATTTTATACATTTGTATGCATCTAATTAGCAATCACTAAAAAAATCCCCTTGGGTATAACCTTATATGAAATTTTTTATCGACACCGCAAATCTTGATCAAATTAAAGAAGCCAATGAGCTTGGTATTTTAGACGGGGTTACCACAAACCCCTCTCTGATGGCAAAAGAAGGCATCAAAGGCGAAGCAGCAGTGATGCAACATTATTTAACCATCTGCGAAATGTTAGATGGCGACATCAGTGCAGAAGTGATCTCTACCGATTTTGACGGTATGGTAGCTGAAGGAAAAAAATTAGCAGCCCTGCACAAAAACATCGTGGTGAAGGTACCCATGATCAAAGAAGGCATCAAGGCCATCAAATGGTTTACCGACAATGGCATTCGCACCAATTGTACATTGGTGTTCAGTGCTGGTCAGGCTATTTTGGCGGCAAAAGCAGGCGCTAGTTATGTATCTCCCTTTTTAGGTCGCATAGACGATAGTGGCTGGGATGGTATGGACCTCATTCACCAAATTCGCCAGATATATTCTATACAAGGGTATAATACAGAGATATTGGCAGCATCTATTCGCAATCCACTTCACATTATTAAATGCGCAGAAGCCGGTGCCGACGTTTGTACCTGTCCTTTGCCATCGATCTTGGGTTTATTAAAACACCCATTAACCGATCTTGGACTAGCTCAGTTCCTTGAAGACGCTAAGAAATTTGCTTAATTAAAATTGCTTTTTATAAAAAACGCCTCACTGTTGTGGGGCGTTTTGGTTGCTACTATTTCACCGTTGGGTTTATTTTTTCGTTCAAAAATTTAATTTGAAATACCCACCCGTTTTTTCGAGTATTCATTTTTCACCAATTCTCCCAACATAAACAAAGCCAGATCACCTGCGGTAATTTTATATTGGTTAGGAGTAGGGGGTATATCCGATGCTGTATGAAACAGCCCGGTGGCAGGTGCATTAGCAATATCTGGTGCGCAAACGAAAGTCCAGTTCAAAGAGGATGCTTTGAGGTGTTCATAAGCTTTCAGATGTTCCTGGCCTACTGCATAATATTCTGCGGGGTAATTTTCGTCTTCTATCAACAAACTGCCATCTGGTGCGTCTAAAATGCCTAGTCCACCTAATGCAACTATTTTACCTACCCCAGCTTTCTGCATTTGTTCTACAATATTTTTCATACCCAATGAACGCGATTTGTCTGTACCATCCATCGCTCCTCCAATGACCGATATCACTGCGCCAGCCCCTTTAATGGCATGTAATACTTCACCCGCGTCAAACAGGCCACCCTGTATCAATTTCAATTGTTCATTTTCTGGAAATCCTGCACTGAAAACATTGCGCCCAAATGCAGTCACTTCATCTCCATTCAGCAAGGCTTGTTGCACTATTTCTTTTCCTACCATGCCGGTAGCGCCAAATATGGTTATTTTCATAATTGTTTTTAAATTATAAGTGAACATTTTTGTAGAGCCTTTTATACTACGGGCAACCGTTTGGCTTTACAGCAATACTTAGGCTAGGTTTACTGAGCTGTTTCAACAAAAATTTATTTGTAATGTACAAAATCTTTTTTTGCAGTTCAAACATTCTGCTTCATCTTTGCAATGCAAATGAGAAATATACATTTAAATAACAACAATTGGTGGTGGCACAGTATCAGTGAGTGATGTGTCATGCCTATTTGTATTTATATAACAATATTGAGCCCCGACACCATTGTCGGGGCTTTTTTAATTTCTGGAAATGAAGACCATAAAATTTACAACGAGTTATCAAAAAATGCTGGCAGATGTTTTTACACCGGTCGGTATTTATCTTCGCCTCCGCGATAGGTTTAGAGATACCATTTTGTTAGAAAGTACCGATTTTCATGCAGGTGAAAACAGTTATTCTATGATTGCGGTAAATGCCATTGCTGGTATTGAAATCAGTGATAAAAGCAGCGTAGAATGCAAGCTGCCGGGCCGAAATGCAGAAAAAACGAAACTAAGCAATGGCGCTTCCTTGCTTCAGAAGCTGCAAGAATTCATGGTTCGATTCGAAGCAGCAGAAGCCTTACCAGCTCCTGCAAATATTGCACAGGGTGTTTTCGGATACAGCAGTTATGATGCGGTGCAGTTGTTTGAAAACATTCAATTCAACGAAAAAAAGTTAGCCCCTCAGGAACTTTCCATTCCTTTAATGCGGTACAGACTTTACCAATACGTGATCATCTTTAACCATTTTAAAGACGAACTATACATCTGCGAAAATAAATTTGATGGCATCGAAAGCAAGGTAGAAGATTTGATGAGCATCATCCGCAGCAAAGATGTTCCCGTTTTTCCTTTTAGTACCAACGGTGTAGAATCTTCTCCCATCAGCAATGAATCGTACCTAGCCATGGTGAAAAAAGGGATAGAAGCCTGCCACCGGGGAGATGTGTTTCAGATTGTACTAAGTCGCCCTTTTTTACAAGGCTTCACGGGCGACGATTTTAATGTGTACCGAGCACTGAGAACTGTGAACCCAAGCCCATATTTGTTTTATTTTGATTACGGAGATTATAAAATATTTGGTTCTTCTCCCGAGAGTCAGGTGATTATTCAAAATGGAAAAGCCATCGTGCATCCGATTGCCGGTACTTTTAAAAGAACAGGGGATGACGAAACCGACAAAGTGCTTGCGGTTGAATTGGAAAATGACCCCAAAGAAACTGCTGAGCATGTGATGTTGGTTGATCTTGCCCGAAACGATTTGAGTCGCGTGTGCGATGAAGTCATCGTCACCAGTTTTAAAAAAGTACACTACTATTCTCATGTCATTCATTTGGTAAGCGAAGTACAAGGCAAAGTGCAGGAAGGCAAAAATGCTTTCAACATCATGGGCAGTACTTTCCCCGCAGGCACACTCAGTGGCGCACCCAAGTACAAAGCCATGCAATTGATAGATGAACAGGAAACCACTGCCCGTGGCTTTTACGGAGGAGCGGTTGGATTCATGGGCTTTGATGGTAGCTGCAATCACGCCATCATGATCCGCAGTTTTTTAAGCAAAAACAATACACTGCTTTACAGAGCAGGCGCTGGGGTAGTAGCAGCCAGTGTTCCGGAAAATGAATTACAAGAAGTAAACAACAAACTCGGTGCGCTTAAAAAAGCAATCGAATTAGCGTCTTTGATTTAATTAAATATTTTGTATGAACATTTTAGTTTTCGATAATTACGATTCCTTTACGTACAACCTAGTGCACCAGGTAGAAAAAATTTTACACACAAGGGTAACAGTGGTACGAAACGATGAAATTCCGCTGGAAAAAGTGAAGGCCTTTGATAAAATTATTTTGTCACCCGGTCCGGGCGTTCCCTCTGAAGCGGGCTTGTTGTTGCCCTTGATTAAAGAATATGCATCCAGCAAATCTATACTGGGCGTATGTTTGGGGCACCAGGCCATTGGTGAATCTTTTGGGGGTTCATTGATCAATCTCGATACGGTGTACCATGGTATTGCCACTGATGCCACTATTACGGACCCTTCAGCAAAATTATTCAAGGGGCTCCCTACTACTATTTCTGTTGGGCGTTACCACAGTTGGATCGTTGATGAAAAAACGCTTCCTGCAAACTTAACTATAACCGCCCTTGATGAAAACGGCTACATCATGGCCATGCAACACAAGACCTTAGATGTGATGGGCGTGCAATTTCATCCGGAAAGTGTACTCACCCCTGTAGGCGAAACCATTCTAAGGAATTGGCTGGATCAGTAATAATGACAGTGAACATTTACAAATTAGCTGAATCGTTTAGAGCCAGCAAAAAGATAGGTTAACATGAAAAAGATTTTACAACAACTGTTCGAATACAAAACACTGAGCAGAGCGGATGCAGAAAAAGTGATGATCAACATTGCCGATGGTATGTATTCAGATGCAGAAATTGCATCCTTCATAACGGTGTACCTTATGCGCAGTATTACCATTGAGGAATTGCAAGGCTTTCAGGATGCATTGTTGCAACTGGCTACTGCAGTAGATTTGGGAGACGAGCCTTTGATGGATATTGTGGGCACGGGAGGCGATGGGAAAAATACCTTCAATATTTCTACACTAAGCTGTTTTATTGTAGCGGGTACCGGACAAAAAGTAGCCAAGCACGGCAACTATGGTGCTACTTCTGTGAGTGGTTCTTCGAATGTGATGGAACAACTGGGCTATCGTTTTTCTAATAATGAAGATCAACTAAAGGCAGAATTGGAGCGAGCCAATATTTGTTTTTTACATGCTCCCTTGTTTCATCCGGCACTCAAAGTAGTGGCAGGCATCCGAAAAAATTTAGCCGTCCGCACCTTCTTCAATATGCTGGGCCCCATGGTGAATCCTGCTAAACCTGCTTACCAACTGGTGGGCGTGTTCAACCTCGAAATGGCCCGTATTTACAATTACATGTTGCAACAAGGAACCAGTCAGTTTACCATCATCCACAGCTTGGATGGTTACGACGAAATTTCATTAACGGGCGATACAAAACTCATTAATAACAAAGGCGAAAAAATAATGTCGGCCGAAGCGCTGGGCAAAAGGGTAGTGTTGGCTGCAGACATTTATGGTGGACATACCGTAGAAGAGGCCGCTAGCATTTTCACTAACATTATCAAGGGAGAAGGCACCTGGGCACAAAACGCTGTGGTGATTGCAAATGCGGCAATGGGCTTGTATAGTACGGGGAAATACGAATCTTATGAAACCTGCTACCAGCTGGCCGTTGAAAGCTTAGAGTCTGGGAAAGCCTACCAATGTTTACAACAATTGATATTAACAGCATGAATATATTAGACCGAATTATTAAGGCAAAAAAGATAGAAGTGGAAGCCGCTAAGCAATTGCATACTATTGAAGCATTGCAAACGTCGGCATATTATGATAGAACTTGTTTGAAGCTAACCCAACGATTAACTGCTGATGGTGCTACCGGTATCATTACCGAGTTCAAAAGAAAATCGCCCTCCAAAGGATTCATCAATGAGTTTGCGGATGCGGTAAAAGTAACCACCGATTATACAAATTATGGGGCAAGTGGCATTTCGGTACTCACTGATGCTGATTTTTTTGGCGGCAGCAAATCCGATCTGTTGGCAGCAAGGCACAACAACATTCCCCTGTTGCGTAAAGATTTTATGATAGATGAATATCAAATTGTAGAGGCAAAAGCCATGGGAGCAGATGTGATTTTACTCATCGCAGCATGTTTGTCTGTAACTCAGGTGCAACAATTAGCGGGCTTTGCGCACACACTTGGTTTAGAAGTATTGTTAGAATTGCATGAGGAAGAAGAGTTGGGGCATGTTTGCAATGAAGTGGACATGGTGGGCATCAACAACAGAAATTTGAAGACCTTCGAAGTAGATATCGACCGATCTTTGAAATTGGCGGAACAGATTCCAGCCGATAAAATAAAAGTGGCAGAGAGTGGTATCAGTGAGGCAGCTACTGTGCAGCGTTTCAGCGCAGCTGGTTTTCAGGGTTTCTTAATGGGAGAAAATTTTATGAAGTCCGCAGATCCTGGCTTGGCATTCAAGTATTTTGTGGCCGATCTTCATTTTAAACAATATTTAAAAACAGCATATTAATAAACGGGCTCTGCCTAAAAATCATCAACTATGAACATTAAAGTTTGCGGTATTACCAGTTTGAAACAACTTCAACAACTGGACGGGTTAGCAATAGATTATGCAGGGTTTATTTTTCACAAAGATTCGCCGCGGTACGTGGGAGATAAAATTAATGGCGACGATATCAAAAAGGCTGATTTCGATTTAAAAAAAGTTGGGGTCTTTGTTAATCCTGAGCTCATAGATGTGTTAGATGCTATTGACGCGTACGGTTTAGATGTAGTGCAACTGCACGGTGAAGAAACTCCTGAAATGTGCGACGACCTATCTTCCGAAGTTGAAGTGTTCAAAGTGTTTTCTATCAACGATGAAGTGAAAGACATCGATGCCTTGGTAGCACCTTATGATGGAGTCTGCGACTTTTATTTGTTCGATAACAAAACAGCCATACAAACTGGCGGTACCGGGCAAAAATTTGACTGGAAAAAAATTGCCGGTAGTAAAATTGAAAAACCATTTTTCCTAAGTGGTGGTATAGGTCCAGACGATGCCAAACTCGTAAAAGAATTTAAGCATCCAGATTATTTCGGAGCCGACCTCAACAGTTTGTTCGAAAAAGAACCTGGTGTAAAAGACATGGCACTGCTGCTCAAATTTATGCATGCCTTAAAATAAAAGTAAGCCGCAATGGTTGTAAAATAACAATAGAAAAATAGTAGTATGAGTCAGAATAAGAAGCGTAAGAATATGGCCAACCCCAACGAATATGGCTATTACGGGGAGTTTGGAGGTGCATACATTCCTGAAATGTTGTACCCCAATGTAGAAGAGTTAAAAGAAAATTACCTGAAGATAATGGGTACCAAAAAATTCAAAGCCGCTTACGATAAGTTGCTGGCAGATTTTGTGGGAAGGCCCACTCCCTTGTACTATTCTCGCAATCTTAGCAAAAGATACAATACCAATATCTGGTTAAAAAGAGAAGACCTCTGCCACACTGGTGCACACAAAATTAACAACACAGTGGGGCAGGTGTTGGTGGCTCAACAACTGGGCAAAAAACGCATCATAGCCGAAACAGGGGCAGGGCAGCATGGTGTTGCTACTGCTACGGTATGTGCGCTGATGGGGTTAGAATGTATTGTGTACATGGGTGAAAAAGACATTGACCGCCAGGCCCCCAATGTGGCTCGAATGAAAATGTTGGGCGCCACAGTGGTTCCCGCAACGAGCGGTAGTAAAACGCTCAAAGACTCTACCAACGAAGCTATCCGCGATTGGATCAACCATCCTTCTGATACACATTATATCATTGGCAGTGTAGTAGGCCCTCATCCTTACCCCGACATGGTGGCTAGGTTTCAAAGTGTGGTGAGCAAAGAAATTAAAAAGCAATTGAAGAAGGCTACAGGTCATGCATTGCCTCAATATGTGATTGCATGTGTAGGTGGTGGCAGCAATGCAGCAGGTGCGTTTTATCATTTCATCAACGAACCTAAAGTAAAATTAATTGCTGTAGAAGCAGCAGGCCATGGCATCAACAGTGGTATGTCGGCAGCCACTACGCAACTGGGCAAAAGCGGTATCCTACATGGCAGTAAAAGTTTATTGATGCAAACCGATGATGGCCAGGTGGTAGAGCCACACAGCATATCTGCTGGGTTAGATTATCCGGGTATTGGCCCCATGCATGCCAACCTCTATGAAAGCGGCAGAGCCATTTTTATGAGTGCAACAGACGAAGAAGCGTTGGCCTCCGCCATGGACCTTTCTAAAACAGAAGGAATTATTCCAGCATTGGAAACCGCCCATGCATTTGCGATTCTCGATCAAGTTTCATTCAAGAAAACAGACCAGGTAGTAATCTGCCTCAGTGGTCGTGGCGACAAAGATTTATCCACTTACATGCAGTATTTATAAAACAGCACATGATGAATAAACTAGAGATAGTATTTGCCGCAAAGAAAAAAGGCATACTCAATATGTATTGCACAGCAGGCTTTCCAAAACTGGAAAGTACAACAGAAGTATTGCTGGCACTGCAGGAAAGTGGCGCCGACATCATTGAATTGGGCATGCCTTACAGTGATCCGGTGGCCGATGGTCCCGTTATTCAGCAAAGCAACATGCAGGCACTCGAAAACGGTATCAGCATCGTCAAAATTTTCGAACAACTTCAGTCGGTAAAATCACAACTCACCGTTCCCGTTATACTCATGGGTTATCTGAATCCGGTGATGCAATTTGGATTGGAAAAATTTTGTGCGGCCGCTGAAGAAGCAGGTGTGAGCGGCATTATTTTGCCCGATCTACCCATGTATGAGTACGAAATGTTTTACCAATCTATGTTTAAAAAGTACGGACTTCACCTTATTTTCTTGATCAGCCCTCAAACCAGCGAACAAAGAATGCGTTTGGCAGATGAATTGAGTGGTGGCTTTCTGTATGCGGTATCTTCTGCTGCCACAACAGGCAAAGTCACGAGTTTTAAAGCACTGGTGCCGTACTTCAAAAAGATTAAAAAAAGTAAATTCCGCCTGCCTGTGCTTATTGGGTTTGGCATAAAAACAAACGAAGATTTTGAAACGGCTTCAAAATATGCTGCCGGCGCCATCATCGGCAGTGCTTATATAAAAGCCATTGAGCATTCAACCAATATCGCCTTTACTACCAGCAAATTTATAAAGGGCATTAAAAATGCATAAAGCTTGTTAATAATCGGCAATACTGCCTTATAAAACAACGAAACACATTAAATTGCAGTTTCAATTTACAAATATGAAAAAAGTTTTATTTTTCCTAGCATTGGTACCATCTGCTCTATTTGCTCAAAAAGGTACCAATTCTGCCAACAAAGTAGCAGTAAATGTTACAGCCGAAAATGGATATAACATCACTGGTAAATTTACTGGGTTTGAAGACAATACTTCTATCGACCTTTTAAATCCCAACACAGGTGCTCCTGAAGCCAGCGGAAAAATAATTGCAGGAAAATTTAATATTACGGGTACAATGCCCTTCCCCGATTATAGGGTATTGGTTGTAAATGGTCAGCCACCTTATTTGCCCCTTTACCTTGATAACAGTAAAGTAAACATTGAAGGTACCAAAGAAACTTTCGAAAAATCTAGTATAACAGGATCTACTTCGCACAACGAATTCATTGCTTTTAATGCCATCGCAAAGCCTTACGAAAAAATATTCATGCAACAGGAAGAAGCCGATCCTGCCACTGCAAAAAAAGCCGCAGGGGAGTTGCAACAGTTCATTGAAAAAAATCCTAACTCTTACATCACCCCGTTGGCTATTTATAGAGTGCACCAGCTAACAGATGATGTAGAAGTATTGGAACAATCCTACAACAAATTGCCTGCAGACGTTAAAAAGTCATCTGTAGCCGCATACCTGGCCACTGTTATCAAAGACAATAAAAAATTCCCCATCGGAAAACCGCTGGCAGATTTCTCTCAGGAAGATACATCAGGCATAATGGTCACATTGTCTTCAATGCGTGGCAAATATGTGTTGGTAGATTTTTGGGCTAGCTGGTGTGGACCATGCAGACAAGAAAACCCGAACATTGTAGCCACTTTTAATAAATACAAAAACAAAAACTTTACCGTATTGGGTGTATCGCTCGATAAAAGCAAAGAACCTTGGTTGGAGGCTATCAAAGTAGACGGGCTTGCCTGGACACACGTGAGCGATTTAAAGGGTTGGAACAACGAAGTTTCTACTAAATTCGAAATCTTTAGCATCCCACAAAGTATACTACTAGACCCTCAGGGAAATGTAGTGGCAAAAAATTTAAGAGGGCCTGCATTAGCAGCAAAACTCGCAGAGCTGATCAAATAAAATATGCTGAATATTAAAAAAGGGATGCAACTTCAATCGCATCCCTTTTTTAATGTGCTCGAAAATCTTCCCTTTAATAAATGGGGAATGTTTATTGTATAAAATCTATGAGTTTGAGCGTTATGCTGGCAATATAAATTTCAGCCGAAGGTGGAATAATTTATCTCGTTGTTATACGATCAATGCGCTGTGGCAGCTGTCTAGCTTTTATTTAATCATGTTTCAGTGCTCTTTTATACAGTTGTACAGCATTTTCTAAACCCAGGTACAACGCGTCACAAATCAATGCATGCCCAATAGATACTTCCATTAAACAAGGAATGTGTTTGCTGAAATAAGGCAGATTGTTCAGATCTAAATCGTGCCCTGCGTTGATGCCCAGTTCCATTTCCTGCGCCTTTTGGGCTGCAGCAATATAAGGCTCAATACCTTGCTGATGGCGGCCTGCGGCGAATTCAGTAGCAAAACTTTCTGTGTACAACTCAATACGATCGGTACCCGTTGCTTTAGCCCCTTCTACCATTTCAACAATGGGATCTACAAAAATAGATACACGAATGCCGGCGTCTTTAAAAATAGCAATCATGCTTTTTAAATAATAGGCGTGCTCAATCGTATTCCAACCATGGTTGCTGGTCAATTGGCCCAAAACATCGGGAACAAGTGTAACCTGTGTGGGTTTATTGGCCAACACCAATTCTACAAATTTTTCTTCGGTAGGGTTGCCCTCAATATTAAACTCGTTGGTAATTTTTTTTTTGAGGTCGTACACATCCTGGTAACGAATATGTCTTTCGTCGGGCCTTGGATGCACTGTGATTCCATCAGCTCCAAATCGTTCAATGTTTACGGCTGCTTGCAATACATCTGGATTGTTGTGTCCTCTCGCATTCCTCAGCGTGGCAATTTTATTTATGTTCACCGAAAGTTTCGTCATCCTTTAAAATTTGTAACAAAGGTAACACTGTAAAAACAAAAAAGAGCTGTCGGGCTTTGGGTCTGCCCCTGCTGTTTGGGCAAGCTTCGCAGCGCTCCGTGCGGGAATTTATCCTTCATGCGCAGCAGGTTCCGTTTTTAAGTAGTGTTAATGATGAATGTTATGCGCCATTAACAGTTACCTTCAAAATTTTGAAAGAGAATTAAAATTACTTACCTTTGACGTTAGTAACTTAAGACAGCAGTATGATAATATCATTTGGTAATAATAACACTGAACAAGTCTGGCTTGGCAACAGAGTTAAAAAACTGCCTATTGAGATTCAAAATATTGGCCGACGAAAACTTAGAATGATTAATAACTCAGTAGATATTGCTGATCTTAGAATTCCACCTGCTAATAGATTAGAGAAACTAGCAGGGAATTTAAAAGACTTTTATAGTATCAGAATAAATGATCAGTGGCGTTTTATTTTCAAATGGAATTCTGGAAATGCCTCACAAGTTGAAATTATAGATTATCATTAAAATTTTACAAAATGGCAAAACTTAAAAATATACATCCTGGCGAAATCCTTTCAGAAGAGTTTTTGATTCCTTTGGACATTACTGCATACAGGCTTTCGAAAGATCTTGATATCCCTCAAACAAGAATTTCTGAAATCTTAAAAGGTAATCGGAGAATAACTGCAGATACCGCTTTAAGATTAAGCAAGTATTTCGGCAACTCTGCTAAGTTCTGGTTAGGACTTCAAGACGATTTTGATATTGAAGAAGAAAGTTCACTTAAAGGAACAATATTGAAATCAATTAAGCCATTAAATGAAAAAGTTGCATAACGGCGCATAACACGGTTTGCTGCCATGCCGGCTAGACGGAAGAAACTTCGGCTTCTATCAATCATCTTTAGCTTCGGCTTGACCGTATTATAATGGGATTTTGTACTAAATTTAATCATCAACATTCTAATCGGCTTCGGTTGCCGGGCTGACCGTTTTTTCAAATACCGGCACAGCAGCAAGCCGTGATCGTTGATTGTTGTAATTGTTTCGTCTGGTAAGCCTGTATTGAGTGTTGTTGGTAACAAAAGCGTTTAGAGGTCTGCCAGTTCTCTAATAGCAACCGAAGCTACCACCGCTCCAAACGTAGCTGGTAAGTAGGAAATGGTGCCATAAGCCGATTTTTTATAATTTTTTCCGTCTGTCAACATCAAACTTTCTTTGATGGGTTCTTCGGGAGAAAACACGACTTTTAGACCTTTGTAAATGCCGTCCTTCTTCAACATTTTTCTAATTTGTTGTGCAAAGGGGCAGTTGTAAGTTTTAGATATATCTACCACTTGCAATTTTGTAGGATCTAATTTAGCGCCCGCGCCCATGCTGCTTACCAACGGTATGTTACTAGCTATGGCCGCTTTTATAAAAGTCAACTTAGGGGTAATGCTGTCAATGGCATCGATCATAAAATCGGGTTGCATCAGCAACAATTTTTCAACCATATCCGGTTGTACAAATTCCTGTATCATGGTAAGTTTCAATTCTGGATTAATGGCTGTTAATCTGGCAGCCATGATCGCAGCTTTCGATTCGCCATGATTGGTGGCCAATGCAGGTAACTGGCGGTTTCTGTTGGTGGGGTCAACCAAATCACCGTCTATAATTGTCATTTGTCCAACGCCTGCTCGGCAAATAAATTCAGCAGCAAATGATCCTACACCCCCCATGCCAACAATCATTACGTGTTTGCGGGTGAGTTCCCATACTTTCTCTTCCCCTATGAGTAAACTGGTTCTTCCTAGCCATGATATATCTTCCATTATTCCGGTATTTTAAATATGTGCTTTGTATTTTTTTGAAGTTGCAAACTTAGTGCTTCTACCGAAATATTTCTGATAGCAGCTGCTGCTTTATAAATAGATTCAATACTCACCACAGCATCGTCTGTTTCCAGAAAAAAACGATCTGCGTCTGTGTTTTTCAATATGTCTGCAACATGCGAAAAATTCACCCCTTTGCCAAAAGAAAGGTAAGCGCCGGCATCTAATAGCTTTTGTGCCAGTACTTTGTTTTTATTGAATCCATGGAAGATGATGGGGGATGTATTATTCAACGTTTTCAACAGCTGTAATACATCTTCATACGCTTTAACTACATGTAGAATCAATGGTTTTTTTGTTTCATTGGCCAATAGTACATGTGCTTCAAATACTTGCTGCTGAAGGCTAAAGTCTGTTTTGCAAAATCGGTCTAAACCACATTCTCCGATGGCTACCACCGAAGACAACATCAACGTTTTCTTCAAGTTTTCAAAATCTGTTTTCCATTCATTAGGGTGAATGTACCATGGATGTAATCCAACCGAATAATAACCTGGTTGGGCTGTTGGCTCAAAGTTTTTGTTCAGGTTTTGAATGCAGATGTTATTTGTATCTGCTTCATGCGAATGAATATTAATGTAATTCATATTGCAAATTTGCTTGTACGATGTTGAACAAACAATTTAAAGATTAATCATAAATATCAGCGAATGAAAAAAACACTGACCAATACGCTGCTTTAGTGTTTTAGCAACAAAGAATGTTTAACCCCAGAAAAGTGTATGGAAAATTTGTACATTCACGTTAAAAAATGCAATCTTCTGCCAGCACAGTACAAGCTTACATTACCGAATTGCCTGAGGATAGGAAAGGGGCCATCGAACAACTGCGAAAAGTCATCAAAAAAAATATACCCAAGGGCTTTAAAGAGGAAATGAGTTATGGCATGATAGGCTATGTGGTGCCACATAGCATTTTTCCTGCAGGCTATCATTGCGATCCCAAACTCCCATTGCCATTTCTCGCTATAGCTTCTCAGAAAAATTTCATTGCAGTATATCATATGGGGTTATACAGCGATCCTGTTTTAATGCAATGGTTTACGGAAGCCTTTGCAAAATCAACTTCTATTAAATTAGATATGGGTAAAAGTTGCATCCGGTTTAAAAAACCAGCTCAAATTCCTTTTGAACTTATTGGCGAATTGTCTTCCAAAATCACGGTACAGCAATGGATAGATATGTACCAAAGGTTGTACGTTAAGAAGTAATTTCAGTTTGCTTTTTTGGTAAAAAGCATTCCTACTTAATTTCTTTTGTAACCACTGTATAATAGATGGCTTAAACAAAACCACCTATTATAGCAGCGTATAAATTATTGTTCGTGAAAGTTTTTAAGAACTCGAATAATTTTTTGTACTGCAATTGCCCTAAACAATTGCGTATGGGAAGGCTTCCTTATTTTTGCCGGATGATAGGGATAGACAGTGTAAAAATTAAACAGGCCATCGTTCACAAAGTAGGCAATCCGAGTAGGGGAGAAGAATTGAAACTTTCAGAAAATCAACTAACCCTCAACGATGCGATTGTTCAGCAATTGTTAATCAAATATTTTTTGGGCGCAATCAATGAAAATGAATTGTACCAATTTACACATTTGTCTGATATCCATCTCAATGAAATGAATAATTATATTTCCGCTATTTTTAAACAAGAAGATGATTTCATCAGACAATCGAATTACATCGCCCAATTTTTGTACAACACTTCAACTCATGCAAAAGTAAAAGAAGGAGAACTTTGTGTAGTGCATTTGGCAGAAGTACCTTTTGAAAATGATTATTTGGAGGCAGTAGGTATTTTTAAATCGGAAAGCAAGGAGTCTTTTTTAAAAATATTTCAGCGCGGTGAGAGTTTAGAAATCATCCAGGAAGATGGCATCAATGTAAACAAGCCAGACAAAGCCTGTGTGGTGTTTAGAACCAAAAGTGAAGAGGGGTATCGGTTGGCTGTGATTGATCATACCAACAAACAACAAGATGCGCAATATTGGGTGAACAGCTTTTTGCAAGTGCAGCCGGTAGCAGATAGCTACAACCATACTGATAAGTATTTATCGCTTTGCAAACAATTTGTGACCAATGAATACGTCGATAAATTTGATGTGAATAAATCAGACCAAATTGAAATGTTGAACCGATCGATGGATTATTTTAAAACGCACGATCATTTTAATTTGGAAGAATTTGCAGGCGAAGTCATTCATCATCCTGACGTGGTAGACAGTTTCATGCAATACAAAAAGAATTTTGAAACATCCCGTAATTATGAAATAGAAGATGATTTTGACATTCACTTATCTGCCGTAAAAAAGCAGCAAAAATTGTTTAAATCAATTTTGAAACTCGATAAAAATTTTCACATTTACATTCATGGTAGACGCGATTTAATAGAGAGAGGGGTGGATGAAACAACAGGGAAAAAGTTTTACAAAATTTATTATGATGAAGAACATTAAGATTCGTTGTTCTTTGGGGATGTTAATTGTATAAAAAGATAGCAATAGATGCTCTATTGTTCTTAGGTTCTGAACCACAATATTGTACTCAAGAGAATCCATGCCCCAAGGATCACACTCATCAAAAGAATAAATTTCCAACTTGAACAAAATGCTGCC
>JBIIPY010000024.1:0-33364 GCA_044342365.1 Ferruginibacter sp.
GAACCTTTGAACGAGCCCATTGCCAGCTACGGCCCATTTGTAATGAATACACAGGCAGAAATACATGAGGCCATCGAAGAATACCAAAATGGAAAGTTTGGGGTTTTGAATTAATTTTTAGCTGCAAACAAAAAGTAGCCTAACGAATGGATAGGATAGCAATTAACAGCTGTTTGTAACTATATAGTGCATTTTAAAAAATTTGTGGGATGCAAGAGGATGCTGAATGATGAGATACGAATGGTAAACGGTAACGGGAATTGCGTGAGGGATAGTAGCGAAAAGCCCGCACGTAGCGCAGCGAAGGAGGACTTGCAGCGATAGCCCGACCCGCAGGGGCACGCCCAAATACAAAGCATAATATTTAGCTGTAGCTATATTGAAACAAGAACAATAATTTTGGTTAATTTCATGTACTAAAATTTATTGCATGAAACTTTACAAACAGGCTTTGCTTGCTTTTATTTTAAACATTGCCTTTGGCCTATGTACTGCCGATGCACAAACCTCCCAAAAGTACATTGATCCCGCAAACATGAACATGAGCATTCATCCAGGTGATGACTTTTACAATTATGCCGGTGCAGTGTGGATGAAAAACAACCCAGTGCCAGCTAAGGAAACCCGTTGGGGAAGTTTTAATATCCTGAGAGATTTTAACATCAATGCTGTAAGAACCACCATTGAAAAAGCAGTGGCCAATAAAACGGCTCCCAAAGGGTCTGCTACCAGAAGAGTGGCCGATTTTTACACAGCGGGTATGGATAGCATGCGCATTGAGCAAAGAGGCTTTACGCCCATTGTTCCAGAATTGAAAAAAATTGATGCCATCAAAAATGTATCGGAGCTGTTGCAAAATATCTCAAGATTGCGGGTAACTGGCGCCACTGCTCCCTTGTATGGCTTTAGTGTGGGACAGGATAGAAAAAATGTAGAGCTGATGATACCGCAATTTAGCCAGGGTGGTACCACCCTACCCGACCGCGATTATTACCTTAAAACGGAAGGCCGCAATGCAGCTATTCAAAAGGCTTACAAAGCTTACGTTAGCAAAATGTTTGTATTGATTGGCAACAAAGAAGCCACCGCTAACGCAAACGCAGAAACGCTTTTCGCCTTAGAAAAAGAATTGGCAGAAGCGCAGAAAAGTAGGGTTGAAATGAGAGACCCTTATAAAACCTACAACAAATTTCACGTAACAGATTTGTCTGCTACTACTCCAGGCATGGACTGGAAAAATATCTTGACCAGTTTGGAAGTTAAAGGTGAAGACTCTGTTTTAGTAAACAACCCCAACTATTTTTCGCAGGTGGCCAAGCTGTTGCAAACAGTACCATTAAACAGCTGGAAAATTTACCTACAATGGAATGTACTAAAATCTGCTGCCCCTTATTTGAGCAACGATTTTGTGGAAACCAATTTTGCTTTCAACCAAGTACTCACCGGGCAAAAAGAACAGACACCACGCTGGCAAAGAATTTCATCGCTTACAGATGGATCTATTAGCGATTTGCTGGGACAATTGTATGTGGTAGATTATTTTAAACCGGAAGCAAAAGTGCGTATGGCAGATCTGGTAAAAAATGTGCGTTTGGCCTTTGCCAACAGAATTAAAACACTCGATTGGATGAGTGATGTTACCAAAGAGAAAGCATTGGCAAAACTGGCAGCTTTCACACCTAAAATTGGTTACCCCGATACCTGGAAAAACTATGAGGGTTTGGAAATAAAACCAACTACTTATTTTGAAAATGTACGCAATGTAGGTGCCTGGAATTATGCAGACATGGTAGACAAACTAGGCAAACCGGTTGATCGCACCCGCTTTGGCATGACGGCACCTACCGTGAACGCCTATTACAACGCCACTTTAAATGAAATCGTTTTCCCCGCTGGCATTCTTCAATTCCCCTTTTTTGATGCCAATGCAGATGATGCCATCAACTATGGTGGAATTGGTGCGGTAATAGGTCATGAAATGAGCCATGGGTTCGACGACAACGGCAGCCAATACGATGCGGATGGCACCCTTCGTAACTGGTGGACTGAAGCCGATCGCAAAAAGTTTGATGCAAAAGCACAAGCCTTGGTAAAACAATTTAATGGGTACACCGTTCAAGACAGTTTATTTGTAAATGGCAAACTCACACTGGGTGAAAATATTGGAGACCTCGGAGGTTTGAATGTAGCTTATGAAGCTTTTAAAATGACTAAACAGGGTAAGAGCAATGAAATGATCGATGGCTTTACACCCGACCAACGCTTCTTTTTAGCATGGGCACAAATATGGAGAAATACAATACTGCCTCAAACCGCAGCGCAGTTATTGTTGACAGACACCCACTCGCCGGGACCTTACAGAACCATTGGTGCACCAGTAAACATGGAGGCATGGTACAACGCATTTGATGTAAAACTAGGACATAAGCTTTATAAAAAACCGGAAGACAGAATATTGATTTGGTAGATCAAGTATCAAAATAAAAGAAGCCGAACAGTAGACACTGTTCGGCTTCTTTATGTTAACACCTGCTTTATATGTAATACCGATTGGACAAACAATATAGTCCAATATCGGCTATCGCCTCATTGTACTATTTGTTTGATACCATCGGCATTTACTCCCGAAAGCATTCGGGATAAGATTTATAAAATATTGGCATATTCTATAAATCACATTGGTATAACTATCGTTAAAGAAATAATTTTGAGACCACTATTACTGCAACAGCAGCGCAGCATACCGATGACGATGGAATTAGATTTATTGACTTCCCATTCCGCCGCTACCTTGTGTTCGCTTGGCTTCTTCTTCTAGTGCTGCCTTGCGTTGGCGTGCTGCTTTCACCTGGCTGTTGCCAAAACGATAACTGAAATTCATGCGCAATTGCTGACTTTCCCATCTGCCGCTGGCGATAATTTGCTGACCTGCGAAATTACTTTCACCCTTCCAGCGCATGGTATGGAAAACGTCGGTGAAAGTGGCTTTTAATGTACCTTTTCCTTTCAACATCGTTTTTTGGAAACCCATGTCTACACCACCCATTGCCTCGCTTGCGAAGGTTCCCTGCCAGATAGAAGGTGCGGTGTAAAAACCACTCAATTCTGCCGTCCAGGTTTTGGCAAATTTGATGCTATTCTGCATGTAGAAATTGTAACTGAACACATCCAGATCAACCTTACGTCCACTGCCAAAATCGGCTTTAAAGGAAGAGTAATTGCTGTTGAAGTTCACAAAACCCATGTAGGCTTTGTACATGATCGGATAACTGATGTTTAAACTCACAATGTCTTGCGTAGCCAGGTTTTGTTTGGTCTGGAAACTTTTTGAAACCTCTGCAGTATCTATGAGCTGTGCAAAAATATCCTTTACATGGCTGTAGTTTAAAGTAGTAGTCAATTTGTATTTGTAAGTATGCGACAATCCAAAACTATTGGTATACTGCGGTCTTAAGTTGGTGTTACCTTTCATGAAAGTGTATTCATCCAATTTAAATTCGAATGGATTCAGATCTTGGTAAGCCGGACGATCTATTCTTCTGCTGTAACTTAATCCAAACTGACTCATTGGATTTTTATTGAAGGTGACGGCTACACTTGGGAAGAAATCGGTATAATCTCTTTTGAAAGTTGAATCATACGATATATAATTCCCACCAATATTTTTTTGTCCTTTTGAAATGCCTACTATATTGGTATTCTCCACACGCAAACCCGCCTGTACTAAAAACCCTTTGAAAGGCCTGTTGTAGTTAACATACAGGGCATTGATGTTCTCCTTGTAATCGAACCGATTGCTTCTGTCTTTATCCAATTCTTTGCCGCTGGAGTACACATTGTAGCGTTGAAAATCATTGTCGGTATTTACAAAAGAAACTTTCCCCCCCAAACCCAGTTTACCTTTTTTGAAAGGCTGCTCGTAATCTGTTTTAAAAGAATAAAGGTCGATGTTGGTGGGAGAAATCATGTTGTAAACAATACGGTTTTGTTCAATTTGGCCCGTAGGATCAAAGTAAACATTGGGTTGCAGCTGATTGCTTAAAAGATCGTAGTGGGCATAATCTGCATCCATATTCAATTCTTTGCCGCTGGTATCTACATACCGATAGTTGGTATTGATGTTGATGTTGCTTCTTTCCCCCAAACTACTGTTGTTGGCCTCCAGAATTTTTACGATGGTATTGGTGGGCTCGTAACTAATGGGTGTTCGGCTTTGGCTCTCCATGCTGTTGTCGTTCACATTGCCGTTTACGATGATTCCGAATGTACTTTTTTTGCTGGCAAAATAATCCATTCCCACTTTGTAAGTGTGATTGGTACCCCTGCTGAGCATGGTATTGTGCTGATCGAAAACAGTATCGAACAAAGAGCGATACAACTGCATCGTACTCAGATTCTTATTTTCGTTGAAATTGTAATTACCAAAAAAGTTGGTTTTTTGGTTGCGTTTGTTGAGCGACAAACCAGCATTGTATTTGGCATAAGTACCAATGGCCCAACCTGCATTTACAGAACCGTTGGTACCAAATGCTTTGTTTTTCTTGAGGCGGATGTTGATGATACCGGCGTTTCCGGCTGCTTCATATTTTGAAGAAGGATTGCTGATGATTTCGATGGCTTCCACATTAGAAGATTGCAACGACTTTAAAAAGTCTGCTAGGTCTTTACCCGACAATGGTGTAGGCCTACCATCGATGTACACTTGCACACCAGTTTTTCCACTCACGCTCAAATTGTCATCTTTGTCAACCATCACACCTGGGGCTTTGCGCAACAGTTCCAATGCGTCTGAACCCACCGCATTGATGGTACCTTCTACATTCAAGATGGTTCTATCTGCTTTCATTTCCACAATCGGCTTTTTTGCAGTTACTACTACATTGGCCAAATCGTTGTTGGCTTTTACAGAAACAATATCATTCACGGTAATGTCTGCATCTTTTAGCGCTGGTATGTTGGTAAATGCTGACTCATACCCCACACGAGTAGTTTTAATGAGGTAAGCACCCGGTTGCAATCCTTCAAATGTAAAACGACCATCTGCAAGGGTAGCAGTAAATTTTACCGAGGCAGAATCGGTAGCACGCAAAAGAGTAACAGTGGTTCCGGCAAAGGGTTTACCGTTTTCATCCTTTACGACACCTGTAATTTTTTGGGCCATACTGTGCATTGACAGTACTGTAAAGAGTAGGAATAGTAATTGTTTTTTCATGAGCTTATACTTTACGGCGCAAATGTAACAGCATAAATAAAGGGAATCGTATGAATCAGGTCAAATGGAAGAAAGAAAGGAAGAGTGGTGTAAAAATCAGTTTATTTGAAATAGAGAATGTAACTAAAAACAAGGTCCTTTTTTGCCACATTTATCGAAGTAGTTGGAGTTTCATTGATTATTCCTATTTTTGCAACATAGTAACAAATTTTTGAAGAAGCAAACTTCCATATCAAAAATACTCGCATTGGGCATCATGTTGTTGCTTAGCATCAGTATGTTGCCCCAAAAAACGTTGCATGAATGGTTGGGTTGTCACAAAGATCGAACAGCACAAACCCTTTCAACAGATGACCAACTACAGGTAAGCAAACAAAGTTTGCATTGTAGTTGCGATCAACCTGAGTTTCAATCTCCGTTTATCATTTCTACTTTTCAGAGCAGTCTTTCGTACAAGCTATACCTAACAATGGATATGGAAAATATGCGGGTGCAACAACACAGCCTGCCCATTCCCACTACCCTGTTGAGAGGTCCCCCTGTGCCAACATTTGTATAATCTCCCCCATTAACGCTGGCTGAGAACAACAGCTTCTATTCATTTTTTATTTTTTTTATTTTGAAAAGAGTAATCATTACTGCTTTTCTGCTGATGGGTGTATGGATGGCCAATGGCCAACAATGCAGCCTGGAGTTGAAAGGTCATATTGAAGACGCAGACAGCAAACAAAAGTTGGCGGGCGCTACTGTGCTTATTGACAGCTTGGGCATTGAACTTGTTACAGACGACAAGGGCGACTTTGTTTTCAAAAATTTGTGTGCCGGTACTTATCGCCTACGCATCAGTCATGTTGGTTGCGAAACCATCGAACAAAATGTTGTTCTTACAAAGAATCGTCATGTAGACATCAATCTGCCGCACTTAAAAAATACGTTGAGTGAAGTAACCATCAATGCCATGGCGGGCATACAAAACACTGGAACCAAGGCCGAGCTAACCGGCAAAGCGTTGGATATTACCAAAGGAGAAAATCTGGCAGAGGCCTTGAGCAGAATAAACGGAGTTTCCATGCTGCAAACCGGATCTACCATCAGCAAACCAGTTATTCATGGGCTGCACAGCAACCGCATCCTCACCATCAACAATGGCGTTCGGCAAGAAGGGCAACAATGGGGCAATGAACACGCCCCGGAAATTGATCCGTACATAGCCGGCAAACTCACGGTCATTAAAGGAGTAGACGAATTAAAATATGGCTCCGATGCCATTGGCGGTGTAATATTGGTAGATCCAAAACCCTTATTGGGTTCACCTGGGTACAACGCAGAATTGAATGCCGGATATTTCACCAACAACAAACTCTACGTTTTGTCTGGCATGTATGAACAACAGCTAAAAACGTTGCCTGCCTTCACATACAGGATACAAGGCACTTATAGAAAAGCTGCCAATGTTGCCACGCCAAACTACCGACTCAACAATACTGGATTGGAAGAACAGAATTTTTCGATCACAGCCGGCTGGAAAAAACACCAGCTTAGCAGCGAATTGTTTTACAGCTTTTTCAACACCCAGTTAGGTATTTTTAGTGGCGCACATATTGGCAATCTCTCCGATTTAAGCGATGCTATCGCAAGCGATAGACCCGACCCAGTTTTTACTGGTCAGCAAACTTATAGCATTCAAAGACCTCGTCAGGAAGCTCGGCACCAGATCCTGAAATCGAAAACCTTTTTACAGAAAGGTAAACACAAATACAGTTTGTTGCTTGCAGCTCAAATAAACGACCGCAAAGAATTCGACATTGTAAGAAACAGCAATAATTTAAAACCTCAATTAGACGTAAGCCTCGTTACCTTTAGTGAAGAAATTACACGAGAATGGTTAACAGGTAACGCCTTTACACATACCGCAGGCATTACTTCTGTGCAACAAGAAAACCAATATGCAGGCAGGTATTTTATTCCTTATTATAAATCGTTCAACTTGGGTGGTTATTACATTGTTAAATGGAACAAAGAAAAATGGGATGTACAAACTGGTGTTCGTTTCGATCAAAAAAACATCCGTACCAACCGTTTGCTTGCCGACTCCATCGTATTTGATGAATATGATTTTAATTTTGCAACGCTCGGCGCCTCACTCAATGCTGGTTATACCTTTTCGAAACAGCTAAAAATAAATGGCACCATTACATTGGCCACTAGGGCTCCGCATGTAAATGAATTGCTCAGCAATGGCATTCACCATGGCACTGCTACTTTTGAAGTGGGGAACATCAACCTCAAAGAAGAACAATCGCTGAACAGTTCTATAAATGCAACATGGAGTAACAAATCGGAAACATTCAGCGTACAGGGAACGCTGTATCGAAACCAGATCAACAACTTCATTTACCAGCAACCAAAACCCAACGAGCCGGTACTTACCATCGCCGGAGCCTTTCCTAAATGGGTGTACCAGCAAAACAATGCCCTATTAAGTGGTACAGATATTGCCACTCGTTTACAGCCTATGAAGCAGCTAAGTTTTACGGTGAAGTATTCGATGTTAAGGGCTAAAAACACCGACCTCAACGATTGGCTGATTCGGATGCCAGCAGATAGAATTAACAGCGAACTAAACTGGGATTTTGAAGATGGGAAAAGGTTGTCAAAAACATTTTTATCAGCAGCGCTTGTGTACACAGCAGAACAAACAAGGGTACCCGATGAGAAAAACGGAGCGCAGGATTACAAAGATGCACCAGCTCCCTACAAATTGGTGAATGCCAGCTTTGGAACAACGGTAGCAATGTTTAAACTACCTGTAACCATCAGCATCACCGCCAGAAATATGTTCAACGTGGTTTACAGAGATTACCTCAACAGCATGCGGTATTTTACAGATGAAATGGGTAGAAATATTCAATTAAGATTAAAAATTCCTTTTAAACATTTAAAATAAAACAAAATGAAAAAGAACATCCTTAGAATGAGTTTGGTATTGGTAACAGCAGTAATGTTACTGAATGCGTGTAAAAAAGACAAACCCGGAGAAGGCAACGATGAAGAAGTGATCACCACTATGAACCTTCGTTTCACACCAGTAGGTGGCGGTACTGTATATAATTATACTTACGACGATCCAGACGGACCAGGTGGATCCGCTCCAACCAAAAGTGTTATTACACTCAACCCTTCTGTTTCCTACAATGTACAGGTAACCTTGCTAAACAAAACAGTGGACCCCGTTAAAGATATTACCACAGAAGTGCTGGCAGAAGCCACTTCACACCGTTTTTATTATGAGCCTAGCACCAGCAGTGCATTCTTGGTTAACAACTTAAACAACGACGCCAACGGCGTGGCATTGGGTACTACCAGTCAGTGGACAACCGGCACCACAGGTTTGGGTACCATCAAAGTTACCCTAAGGCATTACTCGGGCAACCCTCCAAATAAGGAAGCCGCCGATCCGGTGAACAGTCCTAAATCTGATTCAGATATTGAAGTAACTTTCAACACAGCTATTTTATAAAGTAGTTTATTGTGAACCGATCGTAAAAGGCCTCCGTCTGGGGGCCTTTTACTTTGATGGATGCTCTAGTTGGTACTCCTTGCTCACGTTGTAGATAGCCAGCACATCACTAAAAATATTGTTGAACTGATCGGTGATCGATTTGGTTTCTACCAGCTCCTTTTTGGTGTGGGTTTCTAAATTACCCGCTGCAATTTCTTGCCTTCTTTTTTCAAGAAGTAAAGTAACCCGTTCATTCATTTGCTTCATGGCAACATGATCTGGTTTCTGCAACAGCGGTTGTTCTTCTAACAGCGACATAGATTGTTGCAAGTATTGTTGGGTAAGATCAATAACGGCTTGTAACTGGTTCCAGCGGAAAAGATTTTTTTCTGTCTGCAACAAAAACGACAAGGTTGCCAAATGCGCGGTGAGCGTATGATTGAGTGAAACAAAACGGTGCACTGTTTTAGTGCCCTGCTGAAAACGTTTCGGCTCCGAAAGCATCCTTGTAAAAGCATCCGACAAGTTGGCCAGTGCTATGAGTACTTCCCTTCTCGTCACCAAAATCTGCGATGCATTTTCTCGTTCCAAACCAGTGAATGGAACCGCTACAGCAGCGTAATACGCAGCATTGCTTTTCAACATCTGTTTCATATACGACCGAATCGCCGTTTTTTCCCATGCCGGCACCAAAAACAAACTGGCCAAAAAAGCAATCACGGAGCCAATGGCTGTATCAATAAAACGTTCTAACATCAGCTCACTCAAATTACCAGGGAATAAAAAATGAAAAACGATGAGCAGGTACGGGGTCATCAGCAGCACACTCATAAAATAATTGGTGCGAATAAACATAAAACTACCCATCATCAACATCAC
Organism: Ferruginibacter sp.; assembly: GCA_044342365.1. Classification (GTDB taxonomy): domain Bacteria; phylum Bacteroidota; class Bacteroidia; order Chitinophagales; family Chitinophagaceae; genus Ferruginibacter. Next base: position 9,594 of record JBIIPY010000024.1, read on the forward strand.
CATCAACAGCAGTAAAACCGTATCATTTTTAATGAAGTAAAGCAATAACAATCCAATGACAATTCCAATGAATGTACCAATCAAACGATCAGTGTTGCGCCGTTTAGAAAGGGCGTAAGCTGGTTTTAGGATGACAACAATGGTGAGTAAAATCCAATAACCATGGTCTACTTTAAAAAACAAAGACGCAATGTATCCCAACAATAGCGCCAATGCAACCCTTATGGCGTGACGGAAAATATTTGATTTTACATTCAAATTATCGAAGAACAAAGAAGGGCGAATATTTTTTACAGGGATTGCAGATTCAATACCGGCATCTTTTGTGTTACCTTTTTTTAGTTGGATAGCATAAGTACTGTACAAATGCAGTCGATTGATTTTTTCTGCCAGGTCTTCCAGGTTTTTTAAAATTCTACCCAAGCTTACAAAATGCTCCACGTTTTTATTACTCATATAATGCTGCCGTAGTGATTCAAATTTAATACCAGCCTTTTTAAGCAGCGCTTCTTTTTCGGAGTTGGGAGTAGAAGACAATCCACTTCTGAGGGCCAGACTAATTTCTTCCAATTCCTGCGACAAAGAGAGGATAACGGCTTTGTATTCTTCTAAAATATCGGTATCATCAAATTGTTCGTGCAGAATGGCGTAGGCTTGAAAAGTGGTCATCACAGAAGAATACAGCTCGGTTACTTCCAAATAGGTTTTCACCAATATCCTACCCGTGTTGGTAGATTCTTTTACGATGGTTCTGGTATTAAGGAACAAATCGCTCAGGGTATTTTGTTGGGCTTCAATGCTAATTTGTTGTTGCAAAAGCTCCTCCTGAATTTTTTCGTAATTGGGATTTTTCTGGTACAAACTTCCCCTCAATTTTAAAAACGTACCCACTTCTGTCACATAATCGGCCAATACCTGCTGAATAAATTTATAAGGCCGAAGCCGATACAACGATAAACTATAGAGCATGTACCAAATACCTCCTGCCAGCGTATAACCAGCATTGATCCATATTTGAACACCACTCAACGGCGTTTTCAAACTCAGTACCATGATAAACATAGAGGCTACACCAATGGCAGAACTTCGGTTACCGTAGACCGTTAGCATTGAAAATAAAAATCCTTCCGCTACAATTATACAACCCAATAGAACGGGATGCACACTTGCGTAATTTACCAAAACCGAAGATCCCAAAACCAGCATACAACAAGCCAGCATACCGTTGAGACGGTGCTTTACAGGACCAGGCGTATCGGAAATAGCAATGCACAAAGCCCCAATTGACATGGAAATTCCAATAGATAAAAACCCAAAATAATACATCAATAAAGATGGAAACAAAATGCCCGCCGCCATACGTACCCCTTCGGCTGTGTAGCGACCATTGATGAAATTGATGTATTTTTTAGAATAATCCATGTAATTGTACGGATACAAAGATGCAGCTATTAAAGGTAGAAAAGTTTCTTTCGACCATTGAAAAGCAGCACTTTACTGAATCAAAAACATTTACCGACAACACAATTAAAATATCTTTTATAAATTTTATGCTATGTATCAACCAACATTTCTGTTAATGCGTTGTACAATGGCAGCAACAGCAGTGTAAGAGCTGTAACCTTAATAGGTTCAGGTACCAATATGCAGATGAGCAATGGAGCAGTGTTGATTGTGATGAAATAAAAAACAAAAAATACCATGAATGGAAGTCCTGGGGAGAAACGAATTTTTTTTGTAGACATGGCTGTTTTATGGTCTTACACAACAAAATGTGAGAAGTTTGTTGCATTTACCCCATAAAAAAACCTCACATTTCTGTGAGGCTTTGTGGGAGTTCGCGGGTTCGAACCGCGGACCCTCTGCTTGTAAGGCAGATGCTCTAAACCAACTGAGCTAAACTCCCTTTTCCTTTTCGGGAGTGCAAAGATAGGCGTAAAAGTATTTCTGCAAAATATTTATTGAATTTTCTTGAAAAAAAATTTTCTCATTACGATGAAACGCTTTTTTCGCAAACCATTTATTTGGTTATTTTTGCAACTGAAAATGATTAAAAAAACTGCATACGATCCGCTTACCAGCCCCAACGAAGACACAGTCGTTCTCACCGATGTGCTAACGGAAGAAACAATAGGCTTCAACCTCATCGTATGGAACGATGACGTGAACAGCTTTGAGTGGGTCATTGAAACCTTGATAAAAATTTGTGGCCACTCTCCCGAACAAGCCGAGCAATGCGCTATTCTTATTCACTTCAAAGGAAAGTATGCTGTAAAATCTGGCACTTACGAAGACCTTAAACCCCAGTGCGATGCCATCAACGATCGCCAAATAAATGCTACCATCGAAGAATTGGTTTCCTAACTTTATGGCATGAACCAGAACAACGAGCAGCTGTACTTCCCTCCTGTAGAAGATGCAGACGAAGATGGTTTACTGGCTATTGGAGGCGATTTAACTCCAGCACGTTTGTTACTCGCCTACCGCTCTGGCATTTTCCCTTGGTTCAATGATGAAGATCCCATTTACTGGTGGAGCCCAGATCCACGTTTTGTGCTCTACACATCACAATTAAAGATCAGCAAAAGCATGCAGCAGGTTATAAATAAACAAACCTTTCAATTCAGCACCAACAAAGCTTTTAAAGATGTGATCAAAGCTTGCAGTACCGTTCCCCGAAACGGACAAGACGGCACCTGGATCACGAATGAAATGCAAGAAGCTTATCTACACATGCACCAACTGGGTTACGCCCACAGTGCGGAAGCCTGGCTCAACAATAAACTAGTAGGCGGTTTGTACGGCATCCGTTTGGGCAATGTATTTTTTGGAGAAAGCATGTTTAGCCATGTGAGCAATGCCAGCAAATTTGCATTCATACATTATGTGCAACAGCTACAAAAAGAAAATGTGCAGCTGATAGATTGTCAACTGCACACCCTTCATTTAGAAAGTTTAGGCGCTACGATGATACCCAGAAAAACATTTATGCAACACTTACACCAATGGATTGCAGCGGTATAAAAATTTTGTGCATATTTATTTTCCACCAAACTTATTTTTCAGTGCTGCCAATGCATCTTGCATGGTAGCAGGCGCCTGGGGTTCTTTTACAGCAACTGCTGGCTTGTGAGGTGCTCCGCCTCCTCTTCTTGTACCAATACTGTTGGCTGGAGCAGGTTCTGTTTGTTTGATAGACAATGCTATTCTTTTGCGCGCAACATCTACCTCCAACACTTTTACTTTAACCGGCTGGTTCAGCTTCAATACTTCCGCAGGATCCTGAATGTATTTGTGCGCTATTTCGCTTACGTGTACCAACCCATCCTGCTTCACACCAATGTCTACAAAAGCACCAAACCTCGTAAGGTTCGTTACCATGCCCGGCACTTCCATGCCTACATGTATATCATCAATAGAAAATATAGCTGCAAACTCAAACAACTGCGCTTCACTCCTCGGATCCAAACCGGGCTTCTTCAACTCATTGATGATATCTGCAATGGTGAGCGCTCCAAATTTTTCACTGATGTATTGTTTTACAGGCACCTGTTTCAACAAAGTTTCATTGCCAATTAATTCGTTTACCTGCACCCCCAGATCTTTCGCCATTGTTTGCACCAATTCATAAGCCTCCGGATGCACGGCACTGCTATCCAACACATCTTCTGCATCTGGTATGCGCAAAAATCCTGCACATTGCTCATAGGCTTTGCCACCCAACCTGGGCACTTTCATCAGCTGCTTGCGTGATCTAATTTTTCCCTCCTGTCTACGAAAAGCCACAATATTTTCAGCAATCGTACTTCCAATGCCACTTACATAACTCAACAAATGTTTACTGGCAGTATTTACATTCACACCCACACTGTTTACACAGCTCATAACGGTTTGGTCTAGACGCTCTTTTAACCTAGGCTGGTTCACATCATGTTGGTACTGCCCTACCCCAATACTTTTGGGATCTATTTTTACCAATTCGGCCAATGGGTCCATCAGTCTTCTGCCAATGCTCACTGCACCTCGTATCGTAATATCCTGGTCTGGAAATTCCTGACGCGCAATTTCAGAAGCCGAATAAATACTAGCCCCATCTTCATTCACCAAAAACACTGGTAAGCCCAAATCTAATTTTTTAATAAACTGCTCCGTTTCCCTGCCTGCCGTTCCATCTCCAATGGCAAACACCTGTAAATTAAATTCCTTCACCAACGATTTAATGGTATGTTCAGCATCATACAGTTTGTTGTTTTTTTCGTGAATGTAAATCAAACTGGTTTTCAACAACTCCCCTTTTTCATCTAAACAAACCACTTTGCAACCCGTTCTGTAACCTGGGTCAATGGCTAAAATTCTTTTGCTGCCCAACGGTGCACTCAACAACAGTTGGCGCAAATTTTCTGCAAATACATTGATCGCTTCTTCATCTGCACTTGTTTTGAGCGCTGTTCTAAATTCTGTTTCCAAGCTCGGCTGCAACAATCTTTTGTAACTGTCTTTTACCGCTTTTCTTATTTGCTCACTGCATGAACTCATGCGGGTGATGTACAATGTTTCTATTATTTCCAGCGCCAATTCCTCCATAGGTTCAATGGCAATGCGCAGGTAGCCTTCCAAAAATCCCCTCAACACAGCGAGGGTTCTGTGCGATGGTACCGTAGCAATGCGCTCACTGAAGGCAAAATAATCTTTGTACTTTGCGGCTTCTGATTCCTTATCGGCAATCACGGTACTCTTCAATGTAGCTTCCCGTTCAAACAACTTCCGCAGTTTTTCCCGCACCACTGTGTCTTCATTAATGGTTTCAGCGATAATGTCTCTGGCACCCTGCAGCGCAACATCAACCGTAATTACTTTTTCATTTACAAAAGCGGCGGCCTCTTTTTCAATAGCTACATCCCCTTGTTGCATCAACAAATCTGCCAATGGTTGCAAACCATTTTCACGAGCTACCACTGCTTTTGTTTTTCGCTTTTGTTTGTAAGGGAGATAAATATCTTCGAGCTGACTAATGGTAATGGCTGCATCTATTTTTTCCTGCAACAACGGCGTCATTTTACCCTGTTCAGCAATGGTTTTTTCAATAAAGCTTTTGCGGTCTGCAAACTCCGTCATCAATTTTTGTTCGTCCTGAATTTGTTGAATCACTACTTCATCCAAAGCGCCCGTCATGTCTTTCCGGTAACGTGCAATAAATGGAATGGTAGATCCTTCCAATAACAATTGTAAAACGGTATCTACTTGCTGGGGCTTTATCCCCAACTTTTGTGCAATCAATGCTGAAAACATGTTATATATTTTTTGAGCCGAGCCGCATACCCATGTGGGTCTTCATTGGCGTCGCACTCTTGTACAGAATTTCTTTATTCCCCTTTTTTGGGGCTGCGAAAATAGTGGAAAATCGTTCTAAAAAAATTTGATTTTGTCAATTGTTTGTTTTGCTTTCAAGACTTCTGTTTGGCTGAGATATTAGGCATAAAATAAGTAGGATTTGGTAATATCACACTATTTTAAGTTGCAACGACTATGCCTGTAATGCCATTTTCTTTTCGGGGTACAATGCTGCAAATGAATAAATAGAATTGCGTATAAAATCATTGTCGGCGTAGGGCTGCAGAACCTGCTTCAGACTTTCTACATTGTCATTCAATTCATTGGCATTTACATAACCCATTCCCCAAAAGCTGCCGCGTTCTACGAGCAAACACAATTTTTGGGAAGCTGTAGCGCCATCATCTACAATGGCAAAAGTGGGCAATTGTATTTCCAGTGCTTCAAGGGCCCTTTTAACCCTGCCATTGTAATACAGGGGCTCGTCTAAAAAGGCAAGATCATTTTCATCTAAACGAGCAGGATCTATGAAACAAAGTTTTTGATGTAGTTCAAATTCTTCTACCATTTTACGCAACATTACTTGCCCCTCGTGCAACAGATTAAATTGGTACAAGGGCCGTAGGTTTTTTTTCTTTTTATCGATGGCCAAACGAATATATCCACGGTTGTCTTCGAAACTATACAAAGCATATTTCTGCAACGGTTGTTTCTGGCTGTAATTGTATCTTGGCCACAAACGCCTGATTTCAGTGCTTTCCAGCACCAAAGCATGTAGTTCAGAGGCACAGGAAGTAAATGTAATATTGGCAATCAGCCTTAAAAAATGTTGTCGCTTTTTTTCAGGATCGTTGTGCGTAAAGTGACTGCTCACCCGTTTTTTAATGTTGATGGCTTTCCCAACATAAATCACTTTTCCCTTACTATTGTGAAAGTAGTACACACCAGGGCCAGTTGGTAAAGCATCCAACACTTTTTTCTCGAGTTGCAAGGGCAACCATTGCTCACCCGATGTACGCTTCAGCATTTTATCGATGTGATGCTGGCCATCGGCTGCCAGCATTTTATCAAATAAAATAGCAGTAGCAGCTGCATCTCCCATGGCCCGGTGCCTGTCTTCAATCACCACACCCATGCTTCTGCAAAAATTACCCAAACTGTAAGACGGCAATCCTGGAAACACTTTCCTGCCCAACCTTACAGTACAAAGTTTGGGATTGTTGAATTCAAACCCAGCCGAGTTTAGTTGGTGTTTTACAAAAGAGTAATCAAAATTTACGTTGTGAGCCACAAAAATATGGTTGCCTAAAATACCATATATCTGCTGTGCCACTTCTTCAAAAGAAGGCGCACTGGCCACCATGGCATTGTTGATACCCGTGAGTGCAGTGATGTAAACCGGAATTTTTTGATGGGGATTGATAAGGGTGTGAAACTTCTCGGTAACCTGATGTCCATCGTGCAAAACGATGGCGATTTCCGTAATGCCGTTGCCCGAAGCATGGCCACCGGTTGTTTCAATATCCACAATTGCGTACATAATATGATGGGGTTGATTTGCAAACGACTTGTTAAGCTTTAATTGCAATAATCGAAATTACTAATAATTTTAGTTATACCAATGTGATTTATATAATAAGCCAATATTTTATAAATCTTATCCCGAATGCTTTCGGGAGTAAATGCCGATGGTATCAAACAAATAGTATAATGAGGCGATAGCCGATATTGGACTATATTGTTTGTTCAATCGGTATTAAAACCAATTTCAAAAAAAATTCGTTTGTAAAAAAAGATACATTTGCATTGTTAAAACCTAGTACAAAAGCATCTTAACCGTATGACAAAACCATTCTTTTCGTTACTTGTTGGCTGTTTACTTTATCAAGGCACATTTGCTCAAATCTCTACCGTAAAAACTGTTGTGGCCGAAGGGCAAGTAAGTCTTCAAGTACCTACTGTTTTTCAACAAATTGAAAATCCAGAAAACAATCCGTTTTTAAACAGCAGCACTTATGTTCCCAACTGGGGTATCATTAATGAAAGCGACCAGCAGCAATTGCTGTGCAGTTTCACACAACACGCCACTGACGACAATGATATTCCTTTAGTATTTGAAGAGTTGAAAAAGCAATTAAAATCCTCCTATAAAAAATTGAAAATTATCGACGACGGTATTCATTTAACAGATAATAGAAACATAGGCTACATCGTATTTTCGGGTAACCGAAACGGTGACAAAAAAACGGGTTATCTTTTTTATTTGAGTGTTAAAAACCGATTACTGGTTTTTGCTTTTTTGTCGAATAAAAAATTAGACGACGAGTGGAAAACCACCCTCGATGGTATGGCCAAGTCGATCACTGTTGCCAAATAAATGGGAGAATAACTTCCATCTTGACACGTTCCCCCAACCTTAGTGCATACAGGGCCAGTTGTTCATGCTAATGCCTTGCGTTTTTAGATAAGTACTTCCCTTGCTTTTTGTATCTTCGCACACCTTAAAAAGGAATACAGCAGCATGGAACTTTCAAAAAACTTTGAGCCAACACTTATAGAGCAGAAATGGTACCAGCATTGGCTGGATAAAGAATACTTTAACAGTACGCCCGATCATCGGGAACCTTATACCATTGTAATACCTCCACCGAATGTAACCGGAGTATTGCACATGGGCCATTGCCTCAACAATACCATTCAGGATATTTTGATTCGTCATGCCCGCATGAACGGAAAAAATGCATGTTGGGTGCCCGGTACCGATCATGCCAGCATTGCCACCGAAGCCAAAGTGGTAGCCATGCTACGAGAAAAAGGCATCGCAAAATCATCGCTCAGCAGAGATGAGTTTTTAACCTATGCATGGGAATGGAAAGAAAAATATGGTGGCATCATCCTTGAACAATTAAAAAAGTTGGGTTGCAGTTTAGATTGGAACCGCACCAGCTTTACCATGGATGCCGACTATTACAAAGCGGTGCTCAAAGTGTTCAAAGACCTGTACGATAAAAAAATGATTTACCGCGGCAAACGCATGGTAAATTGGGATCCGGTAGGACTAACTGCACTTAGTGACGAAGAGGTGATTTTTAAAGAAGTAGATTCCACTTTATACTATGTTCAATATTTGCCCGCCAATGGCATTGGTGAAGGCATAACAGTAGCCACCACAAGACCAGAAACCATTCTTGGAGATGTGGCCATTTGTGTAAACCCAACAGACGAACGCTATGCAGCACTCGTAGGCACAGCAGTAATAGTGCCCATCATCAACAGAAAAATTCCGGTGATTGCAGACGAATACGTAACAGCCGATTTTGGAACAGGTGCCCTCAAAGTAACACCAGCGCACGATAAGAACGATAACATGCTGGGTTTAAAATACCAGCTCCATTCAATGGATACCCTCGATGTGGCTGGTAAATTCACCAGTATTGAATTGGAACCAGAAGACATCACGCCTCAAATAAAATCGTATGAGGGTATGGATCGTTTTGCACTGCGAAAAAAAATGGCGGAAGACATTGCAGCCATTGGTCAGTTGGTAAAAACCGAAACCTACAAAGGGCAAGTTGGCACCAGCGAACGCACGGGGGCAGTCATTGAAAATAAATTGAGTCTGCAGTGGTTCATCAATATGAACCAATTTATGCAGAAAAATCCCGAGGCATTGGATGCAGTGATGGATGATACCATTACTTTTCACCCGGCCAAATTAAAAAATACCTACAACCATTGGTTGGGCAATATCAAAGATTGGTGCATCAGCAGGCAACTCTGGTGGGGACAACGCATTCCTGCCTGGTACGACCAACAAGGCAATGTGTATGTAGCCGAAACTGCCGAAGCGGCTTATGCTGAATATGCAGCTGCAACGGGTGAGTCTGCCGATCCTGCATCTGGCAAACTAACGCAAGACGAAGACGTATTAGATACCTGGTTCTCTTCCTGGCTATGGCCAATGGAAGTGTTCAAAGGCATCAGTGATCCGGGCAACAAAGACGCAGCCTACTACTACCCATCTACTACTTTGGTAACCGGGCAAGACATTATCTTTTTCTGGGTAGCCCGTATGATCATGGCGGGTTATGAGTACAAACAATTACCGCCTTTTAAAGACGTATATTTTACTGGAATGGTGCGTGATAAATTGGGCAGAAAAATGAGCAAACAGCTGGGTAACAGTCCAGACTTATTGTTGCTCATAGAACAATATGGTGCCGATGCCGTGCGCTTTGGCATATTGGTTGCATCACCAGCTGGCAACGATTTGATGTTTGATGAATCTTCATTGGAACAAGGCCGCCATTTTAATAACAAATTGTGGAACGCCTTGAAGCTGGTAAAAATGTGGGAGCAGAGAGCAGATAACACTGCCATACAACCTTCAGAAACATTTGCATTAGAATGGTTTGATAGCAGGCTACAGGAAGTAAAGATTTCTTTGACCAGTTTGATACAACAGTTTAAACTAAGCGAAGCACTCAAAACCTTGTACTCATTGATCTGGGACGATTTCTGCAGTTGGTACCTCGAGTGGGTGAAACCAGGTTTTGAACAACCCATTCCGCAGGAAGTGTACAACAAAACAGTAACCTATTTTACAGAGTTGATGCAATTGTTGCATCCGTTTATGCCGTTTGTAACAGAAGAAATTTACCAGCAGTTGGCAAGTCGCACCGATGATTTGTGCATCAAACAAAACAGCACACCTACCAATGCAGACGCCACATTGTTACTAAAAGGCCAGTTGTTAAAAGAGATCATCACCGGCCTGCGCGACCTTAGGAACAAACAACAAGTAAAACCAAAAGAAACCATTGCGGTAACCATCGACAGTGTAATAAACGAAACCTACCAATCTTTTGAATCGTTGTTGGCCAAACAAATTAACGCTAGTTCTATTGTCTATGCTACTGAAGTACCAGCAGGTGCAGTAACCAGCGTAATTGGCAAAGACAAATTTTTTGTTGTGTTGCCAAAGCCACTTGATACCGGAAAACAAAAAGACGAGTTGTTGAAAGAATTGGCTCACTTACAAGGATTTTTGTTGAGTGTAGAAAAAAAGTTGGGCAACGAGAAGTTTGTGTCCAATGCCAAACCGGAAGTGATTGAATTGGAACAAAAGAAAAAAGCGGATGCGTTGGAGAAAATTGGCATTATCGAAAAAAGTTTGGCAACGTTGTAAATCTAATGTATCTCACCAGGGTGATGAAATAATAAAGAGGATGTACTTTTAGCGAAAGCAAACAGTACATCCTCTTACTTTTTGGCAAAACGTTAAATTGATTCCTTTAACAATTAAGAAACTGTACATTCGTTCTAGATTTAAAGCAAGCAACATGAAATTTTTTAAGCTTCTCTTATTGGCCTTTGTTCTTTTGAGTTCACAACAATTATTGGCACAAACCAAACCTGCTCCGGTAAAGTTTAAACCGCCCAAATTGTTTACTCAAATGGGAGGCTTTAGAGATTCGGTTACCTTAACAGTACCAGAAGCAGAAAATATCATCAACCAGCCGCTTAAAATATTCGATGATAAAAAAGGATTGTATACCATTTCTTCTTATCAATTCCTTTACCGCAGAAAAGTAGTTACTGAAGATGAAACTACAGGTCAGCCCATTCCCACAAGCAGCATGGTAGCTGGCACATTTAAAGTAACGCCTCTGCCCGACATTTGGGTAAATTCCGTAAAGGAACAAGTAAGACCAGGTGAAGAATTGTACTTTTTCGACATCATTGCCAAAGATGCACAAGGACGTGTAATGTATGCGCCCGATTTTAAAATAAAAGTGGTGAACTAATATGTTTGCCCATTTCTCCAAACCCCACACACTATAACAACTGTTGATATTGGTAGCACGTATCCTGGTTAAAAAAGATATGCTGTACAAGTGTGCGACGCAACCAAAGTTTCATGCTTGTACAACTGCTGGTAAACAAAAATAATCTCTTATAAATCAGGCTGGATAAGCCTTACAACCCAGTATACTTTTTTTAGAACAACCCAACGGTGTGGCACAAACGCAGCAAATCATTTATATCAATTTGGTGGTTTCTTTAATAACCCCCATCACAAATATGCTTTGTACGTTGCCCATGTTTTCGAGCTGACTGAGCTTGTTCACGTGGAAATCGTAATAGGCATTCATATCGGCACACAACACTTTCAGCATAAAATCAAACTCGCCACTGATGCTGTAACATTCTATTACTTCGCTGAGTTCATTCATGGTTTTAATGAATTGTACACCGGCATTTTTACTGTGTGCTTTTAGCGATACATAACAGATCACCATGAGGCCCTTCCCTATTTTGTGGTTATCGAGCAGGGTTACATATTGTTTGATAACGCCGGTTTGTTCCAGCCTTTTTATTCGCTCATGTACGGGCGTAGTGCTCAAGTGAATTTTTTCACTGATCTCCTTCACCGTGATGCGCGCATTCTCCTGCAACAATTTTAAAATAGCCAAGTCATTTTTGTCAAATACCAGCGGGCCAATAGGCGATTGTTCTTTTAATTCAGCTTTTCTCATACGAAATAGGTCATTTATTCTATAAATATACATTTTTATGTAACTATCATCCAAATATTAATAAACACTTAGAATTTAATACTACAAAATGTAGCTTTGTGTTCTAAAAAAAATACACAATATGTCAACAGTAACAGCAAGCTCCATCGACTTTAGTCTGGCGCACAAAGTAAAAGATATGAGCCTCGCAGAGTGGGGTCGCAAAGAGATCCGTTTGGCCGAAGCAGAAATGCCAGGTTTGATGAGTCTACGCGAAGAGTACGGAGCTAGCCAACCATTAAAAGGTGCCCGTATTGCAGGTTGTTTACACATGACCATCCAAACTGCGGTGTTAATTGAAACGTTGATCGCATTGGGTGCAGAAGTAAAGTGGAGTTCTTGTAACATTTTCTCTACACAAGACCAGGCTGCTGCTGCTATTGCTGCTGCAGGTATTGGTGTGTATGCATGGAAAGGCCAATCACAAGAAGAAGCTGATTGGTGCATCGAACAAACCTTGTTCTTTGGTGGTGCAGATCGTCCGTTAAACATGATCTTGGATGATGGTGGTGATTTAACCAACATCGTTTTTGATAAATATCCTGAGCTCGTTGCTAACATCAAAGGTTTGAGCGAAGAAACTACAACAGGTGTACATCGTTTGTACGAAAGAATGGCAGCTGGCACTTTGCCAATTCCTGCTATCAACGTAAATGATTCAGTTACCAAATCTAAATTCGATAACAAATATGGTTGTCAAGAATCATTGGTAGATGCGATCCGTCGTGCTACAGATGTGATGATGGCTGGTAAAGTAGCCGTTGTTGGTGGATACGGTGATGTAGGTAAAGGAAGTGCATTGAGTTTGCGTGGTGCAGGTGCTCGTGTAATCGTTACCGAAATTGATCCTATCTGTGCTTTGCAAGCTGCAATGGACGGTTTTGAAGTAAAGAAAATGATTGATGCAGTGAAAGAATCTGACATTATTGTTACTGCTTCTGGTTGTAGAGACCTCATCACAGAAGAACACTTCCGTGTGATGAAAGACAAAGCGATCGTTTGTAACATTGGTCACTTCGACATCGAAATCGATATGGCTTGGTTGAACAGTGCTTATGGTGATACCAAAAATACCATCAAACCTCAGGTGGATATGTACACCATTGATGGCAATGATGTAATTGTATTGGCAGAAGGCCGTTTGGTAAACTTAGGTTGTGCAACTGGTCACCCAAGTTTTGTAATGAGTAACTCATTCACCAATCAAACCCTTGCTCAGCTTGAATTGTGGACCAACACCGACAAATACGAAAACAAAGTGTATGTGTTGCCAAAGCATTTAGATGAGAAGGTTGCTCGTTTGCACCTTGGTAAAATTGGAGTTGTATTGGATGAATTAACGACTGCACAATCAGAATACTTAGGTATTCCAAAAGAAGGTCCATTCAAAGCAGACATGTACCGTTATTAATAACATTGAAATTTATAGTATAAAAAACCCGCTCCAAAGAGCGGGTTTTTTATTGTAATGAACTTTATACTGTAAATATTTTTTTCTTTGTACCCAGCCATGGTACTACGATGTAGCTTGGGTTGCGTCGCACACTTGTACGGCATATCATTGTGCACCAGCCCCCTGCTGGGTTTACATGTAGTGCTCAACAAATAAGACTTTTATTTTCCTGGCATAGATGGGCGCACTTCCACTTTGCTGGGCAAAGTGCGAGGGTTCATCTGTAGCAGATCTTCTACGATTTGTCCAATGTCTTCCGGCTGAATTTTCCAAGCATCTGCATCTGTGGGTACGTGGTTGTTGAATTCGGTAGCCACAGAGCCTGGCATGATGGTACTTACTTTGATACCATACTTGCGAAGATCGAGCATGATGGCCTGAGAAAATCCAACAAGGCCAAACTTACTAGCGTTGTAAGCAGAAGCGGTTTCAAAAAAGTTAGCGCCTGCCAGGCTTGCGATGGTAATGATGTAGCCCTTGCTTTTTTTCAAAGGTTCGATGGCAGCCTTTACCGAATTAAAAACCCCGGTGAGGTTGGTATCAATGGTTTCTTTCCATTGTTCAGCAGTAAGCGTTTCGATAGAAGCAAAATGTCCAACACCCGCATTGGCCACCAACACATCCAGCGCACCAAAATGTTGCATTACAGCTTGTATGGCTTTGGTTTCAGCAGCGGCATCGGTTGCATCTGATTGAATGGCCAATACTTTGGTAGCATCGGATGAAAGCGAAGCTGCTGCTGTGGTAGCGGCTTCCAAACTTCTGCTGCTGATGGCCACCCGCATGCCACTGTTGAGCAATGTTTGGGCAATGCCAAATCCAATACCCTTGCTGCCACCTGTGATGTACACCACTTTATTGTTGAGGTCGTTTTTCATTATTAAAATTATTGTAAGTGAAAAAATAAATGATAGCAATGTAAAGGTAGGTTTTGATAAAAGGAGTTGGTAGGATGAGGAGACATTTATGTTCGACCCCTTCAGGGTCGTGCCACCAACTCGTTACAACTATAAATATTTGACCCCGATGGGGTCAGGTCTCCAATTCGGGGCAATCATCATAAATATTTTTTTCAGAAAAAGAGAGAACCAACTTGCATTGACTTCTATCAGGCGATTATGTTGTAACATAATTAATTCGAAATTCCCGTTTTCAAACAAATTTTGAATTAACTCGTAAAGCCACGACCCCATCGGGGTCGAATATTTATAGCAAGATTGTAAAATGCGAACGCCGACCCTGAAGGGGTCGTACAAATTTTCGCAAAGGAAAATCTAATGTAAAAATAAAAGCTGCATAGAAATGCAGCTTTTGTTAAGAACCTCTTGGTTCTGTAACCCCCAAAGAAAACGTCGTTTTAGCGCTGCTACAAAAGCAGAGCAGTTTTTATTTTGAAATATCGATAGCTTCACTTGTCATAGCAGTGTTTGCAGTAACTTGTTGCAGCACCCTGAAATATTGCATACCTGGTTTCATTTTATTCGTTTGTTGCTTGAATGCATATCCACCCCTCACTCCTTTTGGATCTGCCCCCAGTACATACCCAATAGTGCTGAACTTTACACCATCTTCACTAGCCTGGATCTCGAAAGCAGCTTCATTGTTTGCGTTGGCAGACTGCCAACTCATGAACAATTGACCTTTATTGATCGCCACTTTTAATTGTTTTATAAAAGCGACTTCGTTGTTAGATTGTGCGTTAGCATTGATGTTGAAAAAGGCAAAGGCCGTTAAAATTAAAAACTGTTTCATTATTGACATTACATTTAAAAGTGAGTAATAATTCAGACAGCCTACTACAGACCTATCTGGCAACGAATAATGGATTGGACGAGGTTTTAATGATAATTGGAAAGAATGAACAAAAAATGGTGAAACCTACTTTTTACAAAGACGGGTTGCAGAGTTTATTTTTTAGTTAAATGATATTCTTGGAAGAAATGGAATTGAACTGCATCAAATAAATTGCTTAAGAGCGAATTGAGAAGTGTGTACAAATTTGTCATTTCTTGCGATTTGTGTTAAGTAATTGATGGTTGTAAGATGAGGTGTCTGTTCAGACGAAATTGGAAGAGGAGGAGAATCCGGGAACAACAGAGGTAATATCGTTTTCCGTTTCTGACGCAAACATAGGAACAATTTTTAATACGCCAAACTTTTTTCCGTATTTTCCGAATATTTAGCGTATTAGTAAATGCTTTAACGTAAGCTGATAAATATAATCTAACATATTTATATTATTCATTGATAAAATCTAATATTTAATGCTTTTCATTGAATTCACCTTAAAAATGACCTTCTGGTCAGCCCCTTCTTTCCCAATATTCAAAAAACCGACTTTTTGTCTGTCAAAAAATGATTCTTTCCTTCGTTCATTTTAAGGCCATTTAAAAGCCTTCTGTATTCCAGGCTAATAATACCCTTTGTGATTACAAAATTGTAGAAATAAACGGAAACAGTAGAGTCAACAGTTAATTATTTATTTAATATTTATTTTTATATAAACTATTTATTTCAATATAATTCATAATTATTTGTTTATCATTATTTTAATTAAATTAAAGCAACATACTATACTCCCTTAAAAATGTTTTTATTTAATTGTCTTTTTAAATAATTTTAAGCTTTATTTACATATTTATAAATTTTAGTTTGTTATTATTAATAGTTTGAATTTGAATAATAAAATTAAAATTTTATAAACTAATTTTAATAGTAGTCATTTTTTGCTCATTCCGATATGGGCTTCAAATAATTACTATATTTATTAGTAGTCTTATTTTTAAATTTAAAATTGCTTTCTTCGAAGTAAGACTCAAAATCGTATATTACATCATTAAATAAAAAGTATACATGAAACCTCGCTCCTACACCCTGGTCCTCATCGCCATTAGCCTAATTTTTATGTCATCCTGTCGTGCTCCACAAGATTTAGTTTTCCGTGATTTCAATAATTTGTCGCTGGATAAGATGGGATTTTCGGCCAGTACTTTAAAAGTTGACCTTATTTATTACAACCCAAACAACTTTGGGATGGAGCTAAAAAGAACAGAATTAGACATTTTTGTAGACGGTGCCCTCCTCGGACACTCCAGTCAGGAGTTACAAGTGGCCATTCCAAAAAGAGATGTTTTTACCATTCCACTGAAAGTAGAGCTCGATATGAAGAATTTATTTAAAAATGGGTTGACCTCCCTTTTCAACAAAACAGTGAGTGTTCGAGCAGTGGGAACCATCAAAGTAGGAAAAGCAGGCGTGTATAAGAATTTCAACATTGATTATACCAGCCAGCAAGAAATTCCACTATTTAAATAAACGGCTGGATGTTGGAGAATAGTAGGGTATTTGCGTTTGATGAGGGTTGTAATTTGTTTTAATCAATTATCTATAAAAGGAAGGATAGGCTGATTCCGATCACGGCTTACTGATGTGCCGGCATTTAAAAAATGGTCAAGCCGAAGGAGAAGATGATGGATAAATGAAGCCGAAGTTTCTGGAGTCAAGTCGCCATAGTAGCAAACCGCATTTAAGTGGTTGTGCGTTTCTCAGTCTATTTTGAAGTTTTGGATTAGATCTTTGAGTTCTTTGTCAGAAATATTGTCAACGTCGCCTTTATCAAATATAGTTAGCAGGTTAACCGTTATTTCATCGTCTGATTTTTTTACAGCATAACCTATTAAAGAAGTTTCAACTAGTGAGATCACTCTTGCTCCGCCACTTTTGCCTTTACCTTTACTTGTAACTTTAAGCCGTATTTTAAACGCTTCTTTGCCCAACGGAGTACCTAGTCTGGGCGTATTTACAAGAGCTTTTTCAAGATTCAGTAAATCTTTCGATAGAGATTGATATTTCTTTAGTAAAGGTTTTGCGGCAATTTTGAAAGATTTTGTAATGTTAACTGTTACTTTCACTCAAAAAATCTTTTAGAGTTTGCAATTTTTTCCCGGACTTTCTTGCTTCCTTTACTTCTACAATGCCTTCTTTTATATCAGTAAAAACCTTTAATTTATTTTGAAGCTTAGTATACTCTTTATTGATTTTCTCCCATGTCCTAATTGGAACCAAAACAGAAGTTTTATCTCCGTTTTCATCAATCATATATTTTAATGCGCTTGCCATAAAAGTGTTTTAGTCAAAACTACAAAATATCTTTCAATCAAAAAGCTGCCATAGCATCAGCGCTAACCCATGAACAACCGTTTTAATGGAGGGGAAACAGCCTTTGGTACATTCAATATTTGGGTACACAGCATTGCTTGAAATGTACCTCGCATAAAAAAGCCGCTCAGAAGCGGCTTTCATTTTATCAATAAATTGGAGGTTTTACAGTTTCGTGCTGTCTTTTACCGGTAGTGGTAGTTTACAGCTGGGTGGTAGTTTTTTGTAGGATGTTTCCTCTTTGGTAACATCATCTGCATCGTACCCTACGGTGGCTATGGCAGCTTTCACATTTTCAATATTTGTTCTATCGGGTATCCAGGTTACAAGGGTAGTTTTCTTCTTCAAGTCTACTTTTACAGATGAGACGCCGTACTGCCTGCCCACATAATTTTCGATCCTGGTTTTGCACAATTCACAGTTAACACCCGGGGTACTAATGGTAGCTTTTCCCGGTTTTAATTGTGCGGAGGCAGTCATCAATATCGAAAAAAAGAAAACCACAGAGAGACTAATGTATTTCATATGCTTGTTATTTTTTGATAAAGTTATTTTATCTGCCCCATTCTGAAGGATTGTTCCTCCAATTTAACAAGTCATTTACTTGTTCGGCGTTTAGGATACCCTTTTCCTCTGCCAGTTGAACCAAAACGGGGTAGTTGGTGAGCGAAACAAATGGAATCCCTGCCTTTTTAAAAGCTTCGGTAGCCTGCGGAAATCCGTAATTGAAGATAGAAACCATCCCTATTACGGTTACACCTGCTTCTTTCAATACTTCACAAACCTGTAAGCTGCTTTTGCCAGTTGAAATAAGGTCTTCTAATACCAAAACTTTTTCATTCGGGGTATAAGCCCCTTCAATTTGGTTGCCCAGACCGTGTTCTTTGGGTTTGGGACGAACATACATATAAGGCAGTTTCAGCTGGTCTGCCGCCATTGCGCCCCATGCAATACCTGCTGTGGCAACCCCCGCCAAAGCTTCGGCAGCAGGGAATTGTTCAAAAATCACACTACTGAGTTCGCTTTTTATGAAATCTCTTACATAAGGATATGACAGCACCTTTCTATTGTCGCAATAAATAGGGCTCTTCCATCCGCTGGCCCATGTAAAAGGTTGTTCTGCGTTTAGCTGAACGGCATTTACCTGCAATAATTTTTCAGCAACGGCTGCTTCGTTTGATGTCATGCTATTGTGTTTGTAAAAACTTAGCCTCCATTGGAGAATGCAAGCAAAGATATGGTTTGAGCACTTTAGTCTAACCACAATCCACTAATTTTACGAATGAAAGAAAACAATATGAAGATTAGTATTTTTTTTGATGATAAGCCGGTTTATCTCTGCGATGCGCTCGACGAATCGTTGGAAGAACTCCTGAAACACCCTGAAGCGGTGTTGGTAGAAGAATGTTCTACCGCTGCTATCCATACCATGTTGCACGAAATCAAGAAAGATGATTTTCATGTAGGTGTGCTTTGTTTTCATGATTTTGAAAAACTACAAAAGGCCTTTTTCAAACAGTTTACCACCATCGAAGCATGTGGTGGTGTGGTTCAAAATGATGAAAAAGAATTGCTGTTTATTTATAGAAGAAATAAATGGGACCTGCCCAAGGGCAAACTTGAAGAAGGCGAAACCGAAACAGCATGTGCACAAAGAGAAATTGAAGAAGAAACAGGTGTTACTGGCCTCACAATAAAAAAGAAAATAGGCGAAACCTACCATACCTACAACGAGTTTGGAAAACACTTTATAAAAACCACGCATTGGTTTTACTTTACTTGCAGCAGCAAGCAGACCCTACATCCGCAAACAGAAGAAGACATTACTGAAATAAAATGGGTACCTACCAAAGATATTCGCGAACCCATGAACAATACCTACGAAAACATCAAGGCTATTTTGCAGCGTTTTTTTGATGAACCTTAATCTGCAACAAATGTATTTACCCTTTTTTCGGGTCTGTAAAATGAACTGTGTCAAAAAAATATTTTAGTTGAGCAAAAAGAGGCGGGGCGGCTCCATTCCATAGAGCAAGAACCGCCTCTTTTTGTGGCATATTTAAAGAGCTGTTTTCATTCTGTGCTCAAAAATAATCTTTAATTGTGATGCGCAGATACTCCAGTTGTTAAGTGGCATTGTCCATTTTCGCTCAATACGTTCTGTTGCAAGATAGATCAGTTTGAGCAACGCCATATCACTTGTAAAGACCCCTTTATTTTTTGTAACCTTTCTGATCTGACGATGATAACCCTCGATTGTATTGGTCGTGTAGATGAGTTTACGGATGCCTTCTGGGTATTTAAAATAGGTAGATAGTTTCGACCAGTTAGTTTCCCAGGAGCCTATTACCATTGGATATTTCTTAAACCATTTTTCTTTTAATACTGTAAGCTCATCTAATGCCTGTGTTTCGTTATCTGCCCGATAAACGGGTTTGAGGTCACGCATAAATTCCTTCTGATCCTTGCTGGTTATGTATTTTATGCTATTACGTATCTGGTGCACAATGCAGGTCTGCACTTCAGTGTTTGGATAGATTGTACGGATTGCTTCATCAAAACCTTTAAGATTATCGATACACGCAATTAGTATATCCGCTATCCCTCTTTGCTTCAGATCGTTGATAACTCCTAACCAAAAATTAGCCCCTTCACTCTGTGATACATACATTCCCAGAACCTCTTTTCGTCCCTCTGGATTTATACCGAGAATATTGTAGACACATCTTGTTTGAGTGCGACCTTCCTCTTTTACCTTGTAATACATGGCATCAAGCCATACGATGCAATACAGCTCATCTAGCGGACGTTGCTGCCATTCTTTAACCAATGGGATTACCTTGTCTGTGACGGAACTCAGCGTAGCCGCGGAGATATCTGTATCGTACGTTTCTTTAATGTGGGCGCTGATGTCGCGTAAGCTTGTACCAAGACCGTACAGGCCGATGATCTTGTCTTCCAGACTTTGAGCCAGAATCGTCTCTCGTTTTTTAACCATCTCCGGTTCAAAACTTCCAGCACGGTCTCGTGGTGTGGTTACTTCAATGGTGCCTGAAGATGTCCTAAGAAGTTTTTTACTCTTGCCGTTCTTACGGTTACCATTTTCTCGCTCTTCATCATCTAGGTGGCTCTCTATCTCTCCCTCTAAAATAGAGTTGAGCATCTCCTGAAGAAGAGGCGCAAAGGCTCCCTCCTTACCAAATAACGATTTACCACTGCGGAGTTGCTCCTTTACTTTTTGTTTGGCCAGTTCGTAATCGAAGGGCTCTTGATGTTCTTTTTTCATTTTACTGTGTTTAAAGTTAAGATTTAACTCTTGACACAGTTTATTTTACACTCTCCAATATAGTCCAATATCGGCTATCGCCTCATTGTACTATTTGTTTGATACCATCGGCATTTACTCCCGAAAGCATTCGGGATAGGATTTATAAAATATTGGCATATTATGTAAATCACATTGGTATTAAAGCTGTTTGAACCTTTTTCTTTCTGCTAAAAAACTTTCAAATTCGGGCAACGAATAACTACTTAGGTTTTGCTTGCGTTCCAGCATAGCTTTCTGTGCTACCATCACACCAAATCTGGTATCATCCAATCCTTCGGTATGATGAGAATCTGGGTTGATAGAAATGAGTACATTTTTTTGAATAGCTTGTTGAATGTATCTCCAATCTATGTCTAACCTGCTTGGATGTGCATTTAACTCTATCACTACCTGATGCGCAGCACAAGCATCTATGATGCGTTCATGGTTTACAGGATAACCTGGTCTGCTCAATAACAGTCTGCCCGTCATGTGGCCCAGTATCGTTGTGTATGGATTTTCAATTGCTTTTAACAGCCGCATCATGGCTTTCTCTTCTGTCATCTTTAAATTGCTGTGTACAGAAGCAATTACCAAATCGAAGCTGGCCAATACATCTGCCGCATAATCTAATGATCCATCATTGAGAATATCGCTTTCAATGCTTTTGAATATTTTGAATGGATAGAGTTGTTGGTTCAGTTCATTTATTTGCTGTTGTTGTGCTCTGATGCGGTCTTCATGAAGCCCCTGTGCATAAAAGGCAGATTTACTATGGTCACTGATGACCAGGTATTCTAGCCCCCTTTTAATGGCGGCCTGCGCCATTTCTTCCAATGTATTGCTACCATCGCTCCAATTGCTGTGACAGTGAACAATGCCTTTAATGTGAGACGGTTGAATCAATTCCGGTATCTTATGGTGCTTTGCAAGCGAAACAATAGCTGCATCCTCTCGCAATGCGGATGGAATGTATTGTAACCCTACCTGTTCAAAAATAATGGCTTCCTCTGTACCTTCTTGGGTAAATAGCTGTGGGTAATCATTTGTTATGGCAGCTACAAATTCCGGTGAAGAGGAGGTGCGAATGAGGGTACTGGTAAAGCCAGCGTTGCTGCAGGCATGCAATTTTATTTTTGTGCCTGCACTGCTGTTGTAAATCAACCAATCTTCGTTCCTTTCCTGAAGCGTAATACCTTCTGTATTCAACAATAATTTTTCAATATTCTGGGTGGAAGAAGCCACTACATATTCCAGCTCATGAATCAATTCTGCTTGCTGTAAAAATGCACCCGAAATGGCCACTCGAATACCAGCTAATTGTTGGTTCAAAAAATGAGTGACCAGCGGAGCAATAACTTCTACTTGAGCATACAAATAACTTCCTTTGCTCTTCTGATAAAATTCAATGGTATCTATAATATTCGCTTGCGTTTTTTCTCCGAAGCCTTTGTATAATTTTAACCTGTTTTCTTTGCATGCATACAACAATTCACCTACTGTTTCAATTTCCATTTCTTTCCAAATGGTATTAATTTTTTTTGGGCCGATTCCTTTTATAGACAGCATTTCTATAATACCGGGGGGTGTTTTTTGAATAATTTCTTCGACGCTGTTCAATTTACCCGTGTCTAACAGCTCTATAATTTTTTGTGCAGCAGATGCTCCGATACCTTTTATCGATGCAATTTTTTCTCTCGGCGTATCGGCCAATGGCATGTTTAATTTCTCTATCGCAAAGCCAGCGCTTGCATAAGATTTTGATTTAAAACTATTTTCTCCATGTATGTCGAGAAGCTTTGCAAGCAGCGTAAAGTTGTCGGCTATTTGATAGTTATCCATTTTTCAAAATTACATATTATTACAAGTGTATGTATCGGATTGTTAAAAATAGAAATGTAATTTGTAGAAGATGGCATGATGCCCTTTTTTTGCTTAAACGTAGGGTAGGCTTGCGTTTTGGGCATATAAAAACCCCGGAAGAACCGGGGTTTTAGATTTTATCGCTTTCAAAAGCATACTACTTTTTAGGAGCAGCTTTCTTTGCAGCAACTTTTTTTGCTACTACTTTTTTAACTGCAGCTTTTTTTACTACTTTTTTAACTGCAGCTTTTTTTACTGCTTTTTTTACTACAGCTTTTTTAACAGCTTTCTTTGCTACAGCTTTAACAATAGCTTTTTTTACTGCTGCTTTAACTGCTGCATTTACTACAGCTTTTTTTACTGCTTTTTTAACTACAGCTTTTTTTACTGCTGCTTTTACTGCTGCTGCTTTTTTTACGGTTGCCATTTTTTAGAATTTAATTGGTTAGTAAATAATACTTAAAAATAAATACTATTTTGATAATACCAAAAAAAAATTAAAAAATTAAGCTGTGGCTTCAACAGCTACGACAGAAACAAAAGTTTTATCAGCTTTTGTTTTTCTGAATTCAACCACACCATCTGTTAATGCAAAGATGGTAAAATCTCTACCAACACCTACATTTTTGCCAGGATGGTATTCAGTACCGCGCTGGCGAATGATAATGTTTCCAGCTTCTGCAGCTTGACCACCATATATTTTTACACCCAGTCTTTTGCTTTGTGAATCACGACCGTTTTTTACGGAACCTTCACCTTTTTTGTGTGCCATTTTTTACGTTTTTTTTAGTTCAATTAGTTTGATGTTTTTTAACAATTTTTACATCCAATTTTTAGATAAAAAATGCCTCAATAACCAATCAACTTTAATTATGCAATTGCAGTTACTTTAATGTGTGTATACTGCGTACGGTGACCGTGCTTTTTACGGAAACCTTTTCTTCTTTTCATTTTAAAAGCGATCACTTTTTCGCCTTTAACCAAGTCAGATACAATTTCAGCTTTTACAACAGCTTTTACGGATTCACCACTAACGATAGAATCACCGTTACTAGTGAACAAAACATCTGTAAATTCAATT
>JBIIPY010000071.1:0-14522 GCA_044342365.1 Ferruginibacter sp.
AGATTTACCCTCGATATGAGGAACGTACAGGCTATCTCCTGCTTTTACTTTAAATTGCTGACCTGCGATTTTTACTACTGCTAACATAACATACCCGAATTTAGGACGGCAAAGGTAGGGTTTTGTGGTTAAACAGAGCAGCTTTTTTAAAAACTTTGTCGGTTTTTTTTGAACAAGCTTAATCATCAAGCATTTTCATCTCATTTTCAAGGATTTGCCGCATTACTTGTATTGGAAAATTATTCAAAAAAGGTAAAAAAGTGCGTTGTTTTCATTTTTTTGAGCTTCTATACAATCGATTTGTAAAATTACAATATATGTATTATTACATCGGGCATCTGTAACAAGCCATGTGAAACATTTTAAAACCTTTTATATTTGTGGCCCATGAAATTAGTCAGTAAAACATTTCAAGTATTATTCAGCGTATACGCCTTAATGGTTTTTTTAATCTGGATGTTCCTCTTATTGCCTTTTGTAATAATAGCTTCCTTTTTTGGAAAAGAGAAGGGGGGCAACATGATCTATACCATTTGTAGGTTTTGGGCACAGGTTTGTTTGCTATTTTGGGGCATCCGTCATCAAAATCGTTTCGAAGCGCCCCACGATGCCAGCCATCCCTGCATATTTGTGTTTAACCATATTTCTTATATGGATATACCTATTATAATGACCGCCTTTCGCTACCAACACATCCGGATTTTGGGAAAAGCCGAAATTACCAAAGTACCCATATTCGGTTTCATCTATAAAAAAACAGTGGTAACGGTCAATCGAAGTGATGCAGCGCACCGGGCAGCCAGTGTGGACACACTTAAAAGGGTACTGCGCAAAAATATATCTGTGGTGATGGCACCAGAAGGAACGTTTAACATGGGCAATACCCCTTTAAAAAGTTTTTATGATGGCGCCTTTCGCATTGCCATAGAAACCAAAACACCCATCAAACCGGTGTTGTTTTTAGATGCACTCGATCGCATGCATTACAAAAGCGTTTTCAGCATAACACCGGGAATATCGAGGGCAATTTATTTACCAGAAGTACCAGTGCACGGTTATACAATTGACCAAACTGAGGAACTGAAACAAATAGTTTATCTAATGATGGAAGGTGGTTTGCGAAGGCACAAAGCCGTTTGGATAAATGACTAAAACGTGAAACGCCTAAAGAAATTTATCTTTACCCATCAATTTATTGCATGTACGAACAGCCAACCAGCTTATTTAAAGAAGAGGAGATTACCCATTGGGCCCTTGTGGTGCTGCCGCTGGCACTGCCTGCTGTGTATACTTATGCTGTTGCAAAAAACTTCTTAGATAAAGCCAACATAGGGTGCAGGGTAGAAGTGGTTTTTGGAAAAAACAAAAAGTATGCGGGCATTATCAAAGCCATCCTCACACAAAAACCAAACTATCCCACTAAACCTATCTTAAATGTGCTAGACGATGCCCCATTGCTGTATCCACAACAGCTGAAATTTTGGGAGTGGATGAGTGATTACTATATGTGTACAGAAGGAGAAGTGATGGCCGCTGCATTGCCTGCCAATTTTAAATTGAACAGTGAAACCATCCTTTTATACAACGAAAGCATCGGGGAAGATTTTACAGGCTTGAACGATGAAGAGTTTTTAGTTGCGGAAGCACTGTTATTGAAGAAACAATTGCAGCTTACTGAAGTACAACAAATATTAGATGCTACACATGTTTATCCAGTCATAAAAAAATTGATCGATAAAAATGTGTGTTTTATCTGGGAAGAATTAAATGAGCGATATAAGGTAAAAAAAGAATCTTATGTACTACTTTCTCCTTCATATTTATCGGAAATTGCTTTAAGTGAGTTATTCAACAATTGGAAAGGGGCACCCAAACAAATGGATCTATTGCTGGCTTATCTACATCTACAAAAAACAGTGGGGGATGTAGTTCAATCCGATCTTTTAAAAAAAGCCAACGCCAGTGCCGCACAGCTAAAAGGTTTGTGTGAGAAAAATATTTTATTGGTAGAGAAGAGAGCCATCGATCGTATACCAACCCTTCCCAAAGAAGTGATGATCGATTTTACCTTGAGTGAAAAACAACAAGCTTGTTTGAGCTCATTAGAACAGCAGTTTCAATACAAAAATGTATGCCTGCTTCACGGTGTAACGGGGAGTGGTAAAACGCAACTTTACATTAAGCTGATGGAAGCCAGTTTTAGTGCTGGTAAACAGGTACTTTATCTGCTGCCGGAGATTGCACTAACGGCACAGGTGATACGAAGATTACAAAAACACTTTGGAGGAAATATCGCTATCTACCATTCTAAGTTCAATAACCAAGAACGCATTGAGTTGTGGAATAAAATCAGATCCGGCGAAGTAAAGATTGTGTTGGGAGCCCGTAGCGCACTCTTGTTGCCCTTTAAAGAACTCGGCCTCATCATAGTAGATGAAGAACACGACCCCTCCTACAAACAACAGGATCCTGCCCCAAGGTACAATGCTAGAGATGCCGCTATTTTTTATGCATCTCTATTTGGAGCCAAAGTGTTGCTAGGTAGCGCTACCCCTTCGCTAGAAAGTTACTACAATGCTAAACAAGATAAGTATGGCCTTGTGTACCTAGATGAAAGATTTGGTGGTTTATTGCTGCCCGCCATCGAAATCATCAATACTCGTCAGGTAGCGCAAAAGGGTAAAGTGATGATCAGTCCTCAACTCAAAGAAGCCATTCAACATGAATTGGGCAACAACAAACAAGTGATCCTGTTTCAAAACAGAAGGGGTTACAATCCATATTTGATATGCGGTACCTGTGGTTTTATTCCACAATGTACCCATTGCGATGTATCGCTCACTTTGCACAAATACAGCAACAAACTACATTGCCATTATTGTGGCAGTACTTATCCTAAATTGGTCACCTGCCCTGCTTGTGCAACACAGGCTTGGTTAGAAAAAAACTTCGGGACCGAAAAAATTGAAGAACAACTGGAAACCGATTTCGAACAATACAAAATTGCCAGGATGGATGTTGACAGTGTAAGAGGAAAAACAGCCTATGATAACCTCATTCATTTATTTGAAAAGCACCGCATCGATATTTTGGTAGGCACGCAAATGGTTGTGAAGGGCCTCGATTTTGAAAATGTGAGTTTGGTAGGTATTTTGGATGCCGATGGCTTATTGAGTTTCGCAGATTTCAGGGCCAATGAGCGGGCATTTCAATTAATGGAGCAGGTGAGTGGGAGAGCCGGCAGAAAACATGCACAAGGCAAAGTGATCATTCAGGCCATGAATGTACAGCATCCTGTTTTGCACCTCGTACAACAACACGATTTTGAAAAGTTTTACGGCTATGAAATTTCAAATCGAAAAGAATTTTTTTATCCGCCCTTTAGCAGGGTTATCATGCTTACACTAAAACACAAAGACAAAAACACGGTGGATGCTGCCGCAGATAAGCTCGTGCATTTGTTGCAACAAGATTTGAAATTGTATGTGGTGGGGCCTGCTGCTCCCATTATTGGAAG
The DNA here is from genome assembly GCA_044342365.1 of Ferruginibacter sp. GTDB lineage: Bacteria > Bacteroidota > Bacteroidia > Chitinophagales > Chitinophagaceae > Ferruginibacter. The sequence goes on from JBIIPY010000071.1 coordinate 3,518, forward strand.
GCTGCGCAATTTGTACGTCATGGAAATTATGTTGAAACTACCCAAAGAACCAGGCATGAGTAAAACCTACCGGAAAGTAATTCGCAACCACATCAATAATTTGCAAAGCGAAAAAGCGTATAAAAGTGTGTCTGTGGTGGCTGATGTAGACGCCATGTAAATTAAATTTGTTGAAGGCTTATACCGATTGGACAAACAATATAGTCCAATATCGGCTATCGCCTCATTGTACTATTTGTTTGATACCATCGGCATTTACCACTGTAAGATTTATAAAATATTGGAATATTCTATAAATCACATTGGTATTAAAATATTTTAAATCATTGATAAACATCCAGGAAAACAAATCGCTTAAAACCCTGCACAGCTTTGGCATTGATGTGTATGCAAGGTATTTTGCCACATTCCATCAAGTTGATGCCTTGGATGAATTGTATGCTTTCACAAAAAACAACAATTCACCAATGGAAAGTTTGATCCTTGGTGGTGGAAGCAATTTGTTGTTTACAAAAAATTTTGACGGCTTGTTATTGAAAAACCAAATCAAAGGAATATCACTTGTAAAGGAGGATGCTGATTTTGTTTATTTGAAAGCAGGGGCTGGAGAGTCATGGCATGGATTTGTTCAATACTGCATTAGCAAAAGTTTGGGTGGGGTCGAAAATTTATCGTTGATACCAGGTAATGTTGGTGCAAGCCCCATGCAAAATATTGGCGCTTATGGTGTAGAAATCAAAGACGTGTTTGAAGAATTGGATGCCTGGCATTTGAACGACAGAAAATTGGTTCGATTTGGCTTCAAGGATTGTGCATTTGGTTACCGGGAATCTGTATTTAAAATGCAATTCAAAAATCAATTTGCCATAACATCGGTTACTTATAAATTACGCAAGCAACCTGTTTTTAATGTAAGTTATGGTGCTATTCAGCAGGAATTAGAGCAGATGGGTGTGCAGCAATTAAGCATTGCCAATATTTCACAAGCCGTCATTAACATAAGAACTAGCAAATTACCCGATCCTGCTTTGATAGGCAATGCAGGCAGTTTTTTCAAAAATCCAACGGTTAGTCCGGAAGTTTTTCAACAACTCCAACAAGCATTCCCTACGATCGTTGGATATCATTTGCCCGATGGTCCAGTAAAGCTGGCAGCGGGCTGGCTCATAGAACAGTGTGGTTTTAAAGGTTTTAAAAAAGGAGACGCGGGTTGTTATGATAAGCAGGCATTGGTTTTGGTAAATTACGGCAATGCCACTGGTGCGGATATTTTTGAGTTAAGCGAAAACATCATTGGTGCGGTACAAAAAAAATTTTCCGTTTTGTTAGAACGGGAAGTAAATATTTTATAGCAAGTAGTAACTGAAGGAACAATATAGGTTAAGGTGCTTTTTGCATATACAATTTGGTTATACAGATTGCACAAACAATATAGTCCAATGTCGGCTATCGCCTCATTGTACTATTTGTTTGATACCATCGGCATTTACTCCCGAAAGCATTCGGGATAAGATTTATAAAATATTGGCATATTATATAAATCACATTGGTATAATTCTTTAACACACGAAGCGCATTTACATGAAAGAGGCTGTCCGAAAAATAGGCAGCCTCTTTCTTATTTTTATGGAGGTTTTAAAGTGGGTATTACTAACTTTAAATTAAAACCAACTACTTGCTTTTATTTTTTTGTACGTTCAATTTCACCAATGAACGGAATGGCATCTAGGGTCTCAGCCTTAATAGCGGTATGTAAAGCAGTTTCTAATTGGATAAACTTTACTGCATCAGTGGCACCTAATATTTTCTTAGCCTTGCGATAATATTTTTCGTATAAATCATCATAAGCTCTGTTGTTCTTTAGGGTAGCCTCTGCAATTTTATTGGCTTTTTCGTCTGTAATTGTTTCGAAATTGGTTACATATTCATCGATTAATTGCATTCTTGTTGCACCTAGTTTTTTACGTTCTGTTTCGTATGCGTCATACATTTTCCAGAAAGCAGTTGCCTTTGGCTCCTCCAACTTCATGTAATCTTTTATCAGATCAGTCTTTGTTTCACCATATAGATCCTGGATGATTTTAATGTCTTCTTGGATATCTGACTGTGCGAAAGATACAGACGAAATTGCCATTGCGGCAAATAATAATAACTTTTTCATTTTTAAAGTTTTTTGTTTAAATATTTATTTTGTTCAAAGATATTGTCATCCGACTAAACTTAAATTAAGAATGTAATTTTTTTATAGTTTGAAATGAAGGTATTACTGTGTTTTATTTAAAACCAATCACAGCTTGTATTTAGGCATATCCTTTATTGCAATTTACCGTCTTTCGCTTCCTGCTGCATTTCTTCATTGGCGGTGATGGCTAATTCAACCCGACGGTTTTTCTGTTTGTTTTCTTCAGTGTCGTTGGTATATTTTGGTTGTGATTCACCATACCATTTTTCGGTTAACCTACTAGCAGCTACACCTTTTGAAACCATGTAAGCACCTACAGCTTTTGCTCTTTTTTCGGAAAGGGTCATGTTTATTTGATCCGAACCGCTGTCGTCTGTATGCCCTTCAATTACAATATTTGTTTCGGGGTATTTTACAAATACTTCAGCAGCACTGTTTAAATCATCCTTGTATGATTCACTTATTTCGCTCGAGTTAACTTTAAACATGAGGCCCGACTCAAATGTCATGCTGATACCTTCACCCACACGTTCTACTTTTGCCGTAGGTACAGATTGTTGCAGTTCTTTGGCCTGCTGATCCATTTTTTTTCCAATCAGGTTTCCTGCGGCTCCACCAATTGCGGCACCTGCCAAAATACCCCACACGCTGCCTTTGGAAACAAGCGCACCGATGGCTGCACCACCTGCTGCACCAATAGAGGTTCCTTTCTGTTGTTTGTTCATGGTGGCACAACCTGTTGTGAGCATCAAAAATGCGACTACCACTAAAATGGAAGTTTTCATTTTGTTTTTTTTGTTTTAAATTATTTACAAACCATGGAAGAAAACATATCATATTGCATGTTTCTTAAACCAAGCGCTAGCGCTTTCTTTAGCTCCCTACAAACCTGTTCTTTTTCTGTAGCATTCATTTTGCTGCGTAACTCCTGTGTGTTGGTAGTGTTGTATTTTTCCTGCACCATTTTCATGCGTGCAATAGCTCTTATTTCATACATGTCAATGTCTGTTCTTCCCTTTTCTACCGCCTTGTCGTATTGAACAAAAGCATCGTCGTAATTTTTATCAACTATCAGCATATCTCCTTTTTGAATGTAGAAATCAGCATTCTCGGGATCTAATGCGATGGCTTTATCGAGGAAAAAAAATGCGCTGTCTCTTTCATGTAGCTGACGATCGTGCAACACAGCAAGCAAGGCATAATTAGACGCTTTTGCTTTGGTATCCTGGTTTTTTTCGGTAAGGGCAATCACGTTGGCAAAGGTTGCTTTTGAGGCTTCAACTTGCCCTGTTTTATTTTGTGCAATGGCCTTTTGAAAAAAACCATTGAGACTTTTGTTTTTAGTCAGCTTTAAAGCCGCATCGCTCGCTTTGATGGCTTCATCGTATTGGCCCAAACCATTGTAGGCTTCTGCCTTACCAACTGCTGTGGCTTCTTTTGCGTCTTTTGTTGAGCATGACTTTTCCATCGCAACGAAAGCATCCAAAGCAGGCTGGAAGTCTTTGTCTTTCAACAATACATTCGCTGAATCTATCAATACCTTGCACTTTTTAGACATGGTAAAAGTTTGCGCCGTTACGGTGCAGGAAGCCATCAACAAAAGTGCTAGGAAGTAATTTCTTTTCATACTATTTTACGTTAAATATTGAAGATGGTATTACGATTTTCGAATACAATTGGAGCGTTTATTTTGAAACACCTGTTTTCGGAAAATACACTAAAAACATAGTTCTGCTATTTATGATCAAATCTGCTCACAGCTGATCTCACCGCGAACGCTTTGAATAAAGAGCCGGGAATATGCATATGCAAATCCCCGGCTCGTTTATTTTATGACGATTTAACATCATTTAGCCAAAAACAAAAACTATTTTAATATTTTATCAACTGGGATTACATTGAATCCTTTACCGGAGATTTTATCTCCCATGTTTATTCCACCAAGGTTTAAATCAGAACCACCTGCTGTTTTTAACCCACCTTTCAACAGTTCTCCTGCGTCAAGTTTTCCGGGTACAATGTGTTTCTTTAAAACGTCTGCTAGTTGGCCTACATTCTCCGGCTTGGTAAGGCTAGCTATTGCATCTGAACTTAAACTACTCAATGCGCTGTTGCTTGGAGCCAATAAAGTAAAAGGACCCTTCATAGCTGGACCAATTAATTTATCTAAGCCAGGTGTTTTAAGCAACCCTGCCATAGAAGAAAGGTTGGGATTTCCACCTAAAGCAGACAATAAAGATGATGAACCACTACCCAACATTTTACTAGCCCCAGTGCTGCAACTTACGATTGATGTAACTACTACTGTAACCATCAATAAAAAACGAAGCGATACTCTTTTCATAATAACTGTTTTTAATTTGTGTATGTAAAAAATAATTTCAAAATTTAAACTGGCAACGAGCGGCCTTGCTTTTTACGTAAGGTTTGCATTCGATATCCAGTCGTGTAACTTCGGGCTTGTTCATTTTTGCCCATAGTTTTGGAACTTGAAAGCTGTATTAATTATACTTTGCTTTAAAATTTGAGACACGCTCCGTGATTTTTTCCGCCATATTTTTTTTCGCAAACGAAAAAATCACAAATGCAATACCTGCTAATAATACTTGTAAACCAAGCAGGATGCTGATGCCAGTAGCACCTACGCCAACGTTAAAAATCATCATTACCCCTGCTATTATTGAAAACACTCCAATAATTACCAACGCCCATCCTAAGGAAGATTTATCTTTTAACGACCAGCCGTTTTTCGACAACCAAATGCCGGTGATCAACATCCATAAACCAAACAACACACTAATGGTTACCATAGTAGCTATTAGATTTTTTATCATCAGTATCCCAACTATTACAGAAACAATGCCCCATGCTAATGAGACACCATCTCTTTCGAACTTCTCAGCCATTAACCAGCTACTAATTCCAATTACGCCGATGGCAAGCACCAATAATCCAACCCAAACAGATAATCCTGCCAGTACCGCAACCGGGTTATTGAAAATGAAAAAACTAAGGATGATCAATAAAATACCCTGAATGAGTATTACCCACCATTTTCTGAAGATTTGCTTTAACATAAAAATTGTTTTATAAAATTAAAAATTGGTTTTTAATTTCTCTTTTTAAAAGGAGCGTACCCCCCAGCCAAAATGCGATACCGCTGTAAGTAAAGTTTGGATAAAAACTTACTTTCATCTTAAATTTATTTGGTTAAGTCATTCGGCTGCGGATATACTCAGCTGTCCTGCATTCTGTTGAGTTACCAAAAATAAAAACTACTTGGTGTTTGTTAATGCGTCTCGTATTTCCATTAATAATTGGTCGGTTGAACTTGGTTCAGGGGTTGCAACCGGTTCTGCTTTTTTCATTTTATTCATCACATTTATCACCATAAATAGGGTCAAAGCAATAATGATAAAATTAATAATGGAAGATAAAAATTTTCCGTATTTAACCGAACCCCATACAAGCTTATCGATCTCTGCTACCCCCGAGGCTTTTAGTGCAGGAGCCAACACCAGCGGTGTAATGATATCTTCAACCAGCGAGGTAATGATGGCGCCAAAAGTTGCGCCAATGATCACGGCTACGGCAAGGTCAACAATATTGCCCTTCATAGCAAATTCTTTAAATTCTTTTAAAAATCCCATACAAATGTTTTTTAATTATTAATAATGATTGTTTTTATTTTTTTGAAATGCTGCTGACTTTTTAGTCCTGTTTAAAATACCGATATACCATTCCAGCGCATGCTGCAGCTGCAATGGGAATAACAATAAATAACCAAAGCTGTGCAAGAGCCCAATCACCCACAAACAACGCTTGGCTGATGCTTCTTGCCGGGTTCACAGAGGTATTGGTTACAGGAATACTCACCAGGTGAATGAGTGTTAATGCAAGCCCAATGGCGATGCCTGCAAAACCTTTGGGTGCTCTTTCGTCGGTTGCACCAAGAATAATCATTAGGAACATGAACGTCATGATGAATTCGGTAACCACTGCCGCTATTAAACTGTATTTACCAGGGGAGTACTCACCATAACCGTTGGCCGCAAATGTGCCAATAGAAGAACCGTTACCGGTAACGATGACATACAAAGCACCAGCGGCTACTATACCTCCCAATACTTGGGCAATGATGTAAGGTACTACATCTTTCGATTCCATTCTTCCACCCATGTACAATCCTATTGTAACGGCAGGATTTAAATGGGCTCCAGAGATATGCCCAAAAGAATAGGCGATGGTAAGTACCGTTAAGCCGAAGGCTAATGAAACACCCACAAATCCAATGCCAGTGTCTGGGAAACCTGCTGCAAGCAAAGCGCTACCACATCCGCCAAAAACCAACCAGGCAGTACCGATAAATTCAGCTACATATTTTTTCATGTGGTTTAATTTTTAAACAAAAAAAATTAGATGCTAAAAAAAGAAGTGGTGGGGAAGCAAAAACTTCCCTGCCCACTTTCTTCATTACCAAAACCTACTGTGCTATTTTCATTACTACTCTTCTGCTCGCAGCTCTTCCTTCTTCTGTTTCGTTATCACCAATCGGAAACTGTTCGCCATAACCCACGGCTTTTAACCTGTTAACGTCTATTCCTTTTGATACAAGATATTTTACTGAATTCTGTGCACGTTTTTCAGACAATTTTTGATTGTAGTCTGTTTCACCTGGTGTGCTTGTATGACCTTCAATAGAAATACTCAAATCAGGATGCTTGCCCATCCATTCAACCAATTTGTCGAGATTGAGTTTATCTTCCGCAGATAAATCGGCACCTGCTTTTTTATAGTAATACACCATTTCGGGGCAGCCCAAATTTTCTGCAACTCCAGCAGTATTCGGGCATTTATCTATTTCATTGTTAACACCATCCCCATCAGTATCCGGTATAGGACATCCTTCATATTTCGCTAAACCAGCTACAGTTGGACATTTGTCTTTTTCGTCATCGATACCATCGCGATCTGTATCCGGTATTGCACAACCATTGTATTTAGCTAGGCCAGCTACGGTTGGACACTTATCGTTGTCATCATTAATACCATCACCATCTGTGTCTGGAACTGGGCAACCACCATATTTTGCTGTACCTGCTTGGTTAGGACATTTGTCATCACCATTTGAAATTCCATCACCATCGGTATCCACCACGGCAGCAGCAGTAATAGGCACTGCGGCTAAAACAGCAGCAGCTTTGGCCTTAGAACGCAATGTTAAGCCAAACTGCCATCCACTGTTCTTTACCTCTACACCCAACGGCCTTGTAGTAGGCGGGAAAATTGGAAGTGCAGTACTACTAGACGGTTGGTCATTGATATCAGTTAGACCGCCAATGTACCTTCCGAATACGCCAATTCCTCTGGTAATCCAAAATTCGGCACCAGCAGTCCATGCAAAATCTGTTGATTTAAATCTATCTTTTTGATCAACATCTGGCAGGCTTCCCGCAGTTGATTTTGCACTAGTCAAGATATCAAGCTGTGGTCCTGCAAAAAGGCCCAATCTCCATACCGGCGTCACTTTAAAAAGTACTGGAATAGAAATATAGTTTAGTTTCAAAGTGCCTTCACCATTTGGGCTGGTAAGGGTTTGCTTTAATTTTGATCCCATTGCAGAGTACAGTAATTCCGGTTGAATGGAAAACTTATTTGAAACGGCTATGTTGTAATAAATACCTCCGGCAAACCCCGTTTTGTGGTGTGTTTCAAAGCCTGTGATATCAGGGCTATAATCTACTTTAGAAGAATTCATTCCAAGTTTAAGTCCAACATGTGAGCGGCTTCTTTCTTGGGAAAAAACGAGTGTACTAGATGCAAACAATGCAACAGATAAAATTAACTTTTTCATTTGCTTGATTTTGAGTTTTAAATTTTGGTTTTTGTTTGTTTTATTGTGATTAAATATATTTAGACACACTGATGCAATAAAAATTATTTTATAGGAAGATTCGATTTCAAAAAGGTTTTAGTTGGCTTCTTGTCGAAACTCATCAGAAAGGAAATTTTCCCGTCTTTCAATCTCCAGCTGTCGGAATACATGATCGAATCTCTTTTCCCATCTGCTTCTACCCATTTGCTGTAAGTGTTAATCATCACCCAGTCTTCATTGCTTTCCCTATCGTGAAGCGAAACAGCAGATAAAATCTGATTCTTAGTTGTTTTGTAAGCGCCTCTATTTTCCGCGAAAGACTTATTAATATTACTATTGGCCACTTTTATCTCTGTGGTTTCACCGGGTACCCTTAATATTAAAGTATCAGCAAACAGGCCCGCTAGTTTTTCTGTTTCTTTGTTATCCCAAAAGTTGTAAAAATTCAATACAGTTTTTACATGCTCCGGTTTCCCTATTTCCCATTCGGTGTATTGAATTGGCTGACCGTAATCAACTTTGGTCGGTACTTCATTTGTAGCTACTTCAGGAGCTGTTTCATTTTTTGCTGCGGGTTCGGCACAAGAGGTCATTAGTAAAACTGCGGCAACTAAATAGTTTGTTTTTCTCACAATGAGTGTGGTTTAAAAAATTAAAAAAAAGTTAGGTCAGGTTTTATTGTTTATTAAATATTTACGAGTCCATTATCTCCATTCTTTATTTTTAATCATCTAAGCAAAACGATGTTACACTCCACTTAGAGTGGTATTCTATTGTATCTGCTTTATATCCACCCTTCTGTTTGTAGAAGAAGGCACATTGGTTTTTCCCTTGCTGCTTAATTGAATATCCTCTTCAAACCTTGAAAGGTCAATTCCCTTTTGATCAAAGACTTTTTTTACAGCGTCAATTCTTTTCTGTGCAAGTTTCCTGTTCACTTCCGGTGTGCCGGTAGCATCTGTAACACCAGAGAGTAATATTTTGCTATCAGGATTTTTTTGCATCCACGCTGCTGCATTGTTCAGCGCTTTTATATCATTTTTACTAATGGTTGCACTTCCGCTGGCAAAAAATACACTTAAAGTACTCAGTTCGGGTACGGCTTTGGTGGTTGGTACATTCGCCATGACTGTGGGTTGCATGTTATTTGCCGGAACAGTTTCATATGATATAACCCTGATGGTATCTCGAATAAAAATGGTATCCGTTTTTATTTTTTCTATTAGCACAGTGTCCTTTATTACGGGTGGTTTTTCGGCTTTGTTGTCGTTTGCATTAACTACTGCGTTTGCAGTAAGAGCTCCAACAACTGCCGTACTTGTAACTGCCTGCTGCCTGCGCGTTTTTCTGAGCTCTTCCTCTATCGCTCTGTCATATTGCTGACTTTCTCTTTGATAGCGAGCCTCAGCTTTTCTAGCTTTTTTATCGGCTCTACTGCCTTCTTTAGGTTCTTTTTTATTTTTCTTTGATTTTGATTTAGGTTTTTTTGGTGGTTCCACGCCTTCTTTTTTCAATCTTTTTTCTACATCCTGCCGCATTTTTATTGTTTCGGCATTGGTACTGTCTATCTGCGCCTGGGTATAGGTAGGAGCTAAGGTTTTACTTTCAGTAGTTTTTTCCGACTGCTTTTGTATTACCTGTGTTTGAACCTTTTGTTTGCCAAGGCTGTCTCTATCGATATAGTTATTTACAATAATAGTTGGGGGAGTTCGGTAGCTACTGTCTATCATTTTTTCTAGTAACATAACACGTTGCTCAAGCTCAGTTTGCTTGGTTTGTGCACTAGAGAGCTCTTTTTCATTTTCGTTGGTTAATGGAACACCCGACGATTTTTCAATCATTTTTGCCAGTTTGCTGGGCTTTCCAAAACCAATGGGAATTCTTATACCTGCATGTACATCAGCACTAGAAACCATTGGGTTTTGAATTAATGCCATTAGGTTATTTGAGCCCACATAAAAAGGGCCGAACCTCACCGTTGCACCAATTTGGGTGGTATTTTGGCGAATTAGAACAGGAATGTATAGACCAAAATGTCTGCCTTCGAACCTTGGGGTTACTGCAAACCATTCAGATGAGTAAAGGGTGGTGGTGGTTTGCTTGCCAATTTTATCGAACGGGCGTTGTATGGCTGCGTTTACATAAACCCCTCCAAACAAATGGAGGTCGATATTGGCCAATATTCCAGTTGGAAGCTTCACTGAAAAAGTGGAATCTTCGCCAGCGATATAATTAACCTTCTTTGAATAAGCGGTATCCCAGGTGCGGAAATTTTGGGCTTTCACGGAACTAAAATCCCAGTTACTGATGTTGGCACTGTGATTGCGGGTAAGCGGAAGTCGGTTATAAACCAGGCTGCCAACATCATTGATGGCTACACCAAGTCGAAAAGTATATTTATTTCTGTCACGGCGTAGCCTGTTGTTATAATCTTCGTCTGTGTATTTAAAATTGCCAATCCGGCCCCTGAACTCATATACAAAACCCGCATCCCAGCCAAGTGACTGGTCTTCGAGGTTCGAAAATAGTTCCCGACGGTTAAACAAGTCTATGTCTGCTCTTGAAGATCTGGCATATTGAATGCGGGGCGACGAAAGGCTTAGGGTATTCGGGTCTTTAAATGTGGCCGTTAATTTATCAGCCTGAATAAAGGATGCAGCATTTCCACCAAGCCATTTGGCTGTAACCGCTGCCTTGATGAAATGTTTTTTTGCATTGATGAGTACACGCCCGTAGGTAAACCCAATCTCCTGCCAGTTCATAAAGTTTTGTACAAGGCCATCATTGTTCATAGCCACACCCAGGTATCTTTTATCATCTAGGTTGTTGTAAAACATGCTTGCCGTTTGGGGATTCAGGCTGTCAATGGTTAATTCGGAGCGGTTGCGAAGGTTGATCGCAATAGCCGAGCGTTTACCCGTGGTTAGCATAAAAGACAAGGGCAGCTG
>JBIIPY010000068.1:0-15172 GCA_044342365.1 Ferruginibacter sp.
AAAAAATTGAGCGAAAATTTAATGCCGAAAACGATGGTTTATTGCAGCTGAAAAACAAAGCCAACCGCCGCCGCGATTTGGCCTCACCAGTTTCGGAAACCATGGGGGTAACTGCTGTACTTTGCATTCTATATTATGGTGGTGGGTTGGTACTAGAAAACAACAGTGCTTTTGCACTGAATGCGGGTGATTTTATTGCCTACATTGCCATTTTTTCTCAATTAATACAACCGCTCAAAGCACTGAGTAATGCATCTTACAACATCCAAAAAGGTTCAGCCAGCATTGAACGCATCGAAACGCTCATCAACGAAAAAGTTGAAATAGAGGAGTTGCCGGGAGCAAAAGTGTTGGAAAACTTTACCGATTCTATTGAATTGAGGAATGTAAGCTTTGGTTACCGGGATCAGCCTATTTTAAACAATATTAATCTTCGAATTAAAAAAGGACAAACCATAGCCTTGGTTGGCAGCAGCGGAGCAGGAAAAAGTACGCTGGCAGATCTTATTCCGAGGTTTATAGATGCCAGCGGCGGCGAAGTATTGATAGATGGGGTGAACATTAAAGAATATACCCTTCACAGCATCAGAAACCAAATGGGAATTGTTACACAAGAAGCAATTTTATTCAACGACACTATTGCCAATAACATTGCATTGGGTGTAGAGACAGCAGAAGATTCGGCCATAGAAATGGCTGCTACTATTGCCAATGCACACAGCTTCATTCAAAAAAAGGAACAGGGCTACCTTAGCAATGTGGGTGACAGGGGAATGAAGCTCAGTGGTGGGGAGCGCCAGCGTTTAACCATTGCCAGAGCCGTATTAAAAAATCCACCCATCCTAATTCTAGATGAAGCCACTTCTTCACTCGACACCGAAAGCGAACGTTTGGTACAGGATGCCATCAACAATTTAATGAGCAATCGCACGTCTATTGTTATTGCTCACAGATTAAGCACGATCCGTCATGCTGATGAAATCATCGTTTTACAAAAAGGATCTATTGTAGAACGGGGCACCCATGATGAGTTGATTGTACAACAGGGCTTTTATAAAAGACTGGTAGATATGCAAGAAGTGAAATAGAAACCCCAAAATTGTAATCATAAAAAAGGAGAACTATAATGAACAGTTCTCCTTTTTCTATCATGTAAAATAAATTATTTAACCTGTCCCATTTTAGCTTCAATGCTAAGGGTGGCATGTGGCACTGCTCTTAATCTGGCTTTGTCTATCAGTTTACCTGTAACTCGACAAACACCGTATGTTTTGTTTTCGATGCGCATCAAAGCTTTTTCTAGGTGATCGATAAAGGTAATTTGGCGGCTGGCCATTTGGCTCAGTTGTTCTCTTTCCATGCTTAAACTGCCATCTTCCATGGTCATGTAACGATTATCACTTTCATCGCCACCCATTTCATCTTTGCGTGTAATTAATCCTTGCAGGTAATTCAATTCTTTTTTGGCTGCACCCAGTTTGCGTTGAATTAGTTCTCTAAATTCAGTTAGATCAGAATCGCTGTACCTAATTATTGGCGCTCCAGGATCATTGATGGGTTGATCCAAAACAGATTTCGTAAAATCTGGCTGGTATTTACGCACTGTTTTGGTGGTGGTTTTTGGAATAACCACCGGTTTTGCAGGTGCTACTTTTATATCTTTTGGGTTTTTTGCAGAGGCTTTAGGCGCCACTGGTGCTTGTTTTGATTCTACTTTCTTTTCTTCTGTTTTTTTAGGCATGGGTACTTGTACTGTTTTTGTAGCTGCTACTTTTTTTGTTACAACGGGGTTAGAACTTTTAAGAGGCGTGGCAGCCTTCTTAGGGGCTGGTTTTGCAGCTACTTTGGCTGCAGGTTTCGCTACGACTTTTTTCGCTATTGGTTTTGCAGCTACTTTGGCTGCAGGTTTCGCTACAACTTTTTTCACTACTGGTTTCGCAGCTGCTTTGGTTGCAGGTTTCCCTACAACTTTTTTCGCTACTGCTTTTGCAGCTGCTTTGGCTGCAGGGTTCCCTACAACCTTTTTCACTATAGGTTTCGCAGCTTTCTTTGCTACTGGCTTGGCGAACACTTTTATAGCTACTGGCGAAGGCTTCGAAATTGCTTTTTTAGGCGCAGGCTTTAACGCCGCTTTATTAGCTGGCAATACTTTTTTCACTGGTTTTGCAGCTGCTTTGGCTGTAGGTTTCGCTACAACTTTTTTCACCGGTTTTGAAGCAATAGCTTTTTTAGGAGCAGGCTTTTTTGCTGCAGGTTTCGCAGCTTTTTTGTGTGTCGCCATCTTATTACACTTTATTTACATGTACAATTAATGTTACGTCATTCACTTCTACGTTTACTCCAACAGATGTTAAAACAAACTCAAGTGAATCAGCTAAAATTTCGCGACAAATATAATCTTTAAATTCAATTAATGACTCTTGCAGTGCTGCATTTTCATTTACCTCAACCTTTATGCGGTCAGTAAGTTCAAATCCGCTGTCTTTTCTGATGCTTTGTACCTTATTGATGAATTCGCGTGCGTTCCCCTCTTTTTTCAAAGTTTCACTGATGCTGATGTCTAAGGCAACCGTGAGGGAACCTTTACCTGCAATTTCAAAGCCTGGGATCTCATCGGTAATTATTTCCAGATCTTCCCCATTAATGAGTACTGCAGCTTCCCCATTGGCAACTTCTGTAGGGTTTAAGATATAGTCGCCTTTTTGCACGGCTTCAATACCTGCATTGTCTAGTTGTTCGATGATGGCAGCCGCCCATTTCATTTTTGGTCCCAGTTTTTTACCGAGTGTTTTGAAGTTCGCTTTTGATTTTTTGCGAATAAAATCATTGTTGGCTTCCAGTATCTCTATCTCCTTGATGTTGGTTTCTGCTTTAATGATGTATTCTATTGCTCTAATATCAGCAATCATTGCTTCATCCATGGCGGGGATCATCGCTTTTTGCAAGGGTTGCCTTACTTTGATGTTTACTTTTTTACGCAACGACAAAATAAGTGAACATGCGTCCTGAGCCAACTCCATTCTTTTTTCGAGTGATTGGTTAATCACCGATTCCTGCGCTTTCGGGAAAAAAGCATGGTGAACAGAGCTGTGTTCAAATCGACCGGTTACCTCATTGAGGTTGTTGTACAGCCATTCAGCAAAAAATGGTGCCACCGGAGCAATGAGTCGGGTGATGGTTTCCAAACATTCATACAGGGTTTGATAAGCAGCAATTTTATCTTGTTCATATTCTCCCTTCCAAAATCGGCGGCGACAAAGCCTTACATACCAGTTGCTGAGCAGGGTATCTGTAAATTCTTCGATGGCCCTTCCCGCCTGAGTGGGCTCGTAATTGTCGAAACTTTCTTCTACTTTTTTTATAAGACTGTTAAGGCTGGATAATATCCACTGGTCTATTTCTGGTCTGTCTTTTACAGGTATGTAACTTTCTGCAAAAGTAAACCCGTCTACATTGGCGTATAATGCAAAAAACTGATAGGTATTGTAAAGGGTACCAAAAAACTTGCGTTGTACTTCTTTGATACCTTCTTCGTCAAATTTTAAACTATCCCATGGAGATGCATTGGTAATGAGGTACCAGCGGGTGGCATCCGCACCGTATTGATCGAGGGTGGCAAAAGGATCTACCACGTTGCCCAATCTTTTGCTCATTTTATTGCCCAACTTATCCAAAACCAATCCGTTGCTTACCACCGTTTTGTATGCCACGCTGTCAAACAATAAAACACCCAGGGCGTGCAGGGTATAAAACCATCCTCGGGTTTGGTCAACGCCTTCCGCAATAAAATCGGCTGGAAAGTTTTGCTGAAAGGTTTCTTTGTTTTCAAATGGGAAATGCCATTGTGCATAAGGCATAGCGCCACTATCAAACCAAACATCTACCAGGTCGGGCACCCTTTTCATGGGCTGCCCTTTGCTGTCTACTATTATGATCTTGTCTACGTAAGGTTTATGCAGATCTAAATTACCATCGTGTAGGTAATGTTGGTTGGTATCCCCCCCTAGCGCAATGGCTGCCTCTCTAATGGCATTCTTCAAGGCTTCAATAGAGCCTATACAAACTTGTTCGCCCCCTTCTTTTTCATCTATAAAAAAACCTGTACTGTTTACCGTTTTCCAAATGGGTAAGGGCGTTCCCCAGAAACGGCTTCTGCTCAGGTTCCAGTCTACCATGTTTTCTAACCAATTGCCGAAGCGCCCTGTGCCAGTACTCGCTGGTTTCCAGTTGATGGTTTTGTTCAACTCTACCATTCTGTCTTTTACAGCCGTAGTTTTAATAAACCAGGCATCTAATGGATAATAGATGATGGGCTTGTCTGTACGCCAGCAATGCGGATAATTGTGTTCGTATTTTTCTACTTTGAAGGCGCGGTTTTCTAATTTCAGTTTCACGCTGATGTCTACATTTACATCTATGTAACCAGTTTCATTTTTATAATCTTTTACATATCGCCCGCTAAACTCACCGGTGCCGGCCACAAATTTCCCTTCCTTATCTACAAGGGTTAAAATGCCAAGGTTGTTTTTTTGTCCCACCTTGTAATCATCTGCTCCAAAAGCAGGTGATGTGTGTACTATACCAGTACCGTCTTCCGTGGTTACAAAGTCACCGGTAATTACTCGGAATGGTTGTGCTCCAGGCGTTATTTCCTGAATCTTCTCTTGGCTATTGGCTTCTGATGGGAGCAGTTGTTCATATTCACACCCTTCTATCTGCGATCCTTTGAATGCAGTTACGATGTTCCATGGAATCATTTTACCATCTTTCTGGTAAGCGGCGGCATCGGTATTTTCTGCATCTGTTTTAAAGTATTTCCCCAATAAATTCTTGGCAAGAATTACCTGTACGGGCAAATGTGTGTAGGGGTTAAAGGTATTCACCAATACATAATCTATTTCGGGCCCAACGGTGAGTCCGAGGTTAGAGGGAAGTGTCCAAGGCGTGGTGGTCCAGGCCAGAAAATAAATTTCTTCTGCACCAGCCGCTTCAAATAAAAATTCGGAAGAGGCGTTCGGGATGGCCTTGAACATAGCCACTACCGAAGTATCTTTTACATCTTTATAGGTGCCAGGTTGGTTCAATTCGTGAGACGACAATCCGGTGCCAGCCGCAGGTGAATAAGGCTGTATGCTCACACTCTCGTAGAGGTATCCTTTTTTGTGCAGTTCGCTCAAACACCACCAAAGGGTTTCGATGTAATCGTTTTCAAAAGTTACATATGGGTTGTTCAGATCTACCCAGTAGCCCATTTTTTTGGTGATATCGTCCCATTTATCTTTAAAACGCATCACTACTTCTCGGCATTTTTTATTGTAGTCTTCTACAGATATTTTTTTACCGATGTCTTCTTTGGTGATGCCCAATTCTTTTTCTACACCCAATTCTATTGGCAAACCATGGGTATCCCAGCCACCCTTGCGTTTAACCTGAAAACCCTGCATGGTTTTGTACCTGCAAACCAAGTCTTTAAGGGTACGCGAAATAACGTGGTGAATGCCAGGCATACCATTGGCACTTGGAGGACCTTCAAAAAATACAAAGGCAGTATTTCCTTCTCTCAACGAAACACTTTTTTCGAATGTTTCGTGCTCGGCCCATTTTTGTAATATTTCGTTGCTGATAGCAGATAAATTCATCTGCTGGTATTCCTTGTATTTGGCTGACATATTTGATTCCCCTTGCTTTCAGTTAAAAATGTGTGCAAAGGTAGTGAAATATGTATTTGAGCTTAAAGCGGAGTCGTTTTTTCTATTGTATGGGTTGGTTGAAAGCCACGTGGCGTATAGCAGAAACGGGTAGGTAACTCATCCTAATTTCACTACATATTTTCTTTTTTATCCACAAATTTTAGCCTTGGCATAGTGTTGGAATTTACTAACTAAGCTAACAACCTACAACAAATTAAAAAATGCTTACGTTGACAAACCCATTATATCTACCGAACGTTTCACTCACCTAAAAAAGTGGGTAAGCAAGTTTTTATCTCTAGAAAAATCAACATATTATAAAATGATCGAAAAGCGCGGAAGGAATAATGTGCCGTTAAGTTTTTGCTGGTTTAGGGTTTTATTAGGGTAAAACGGGGGTAGTCTTGCCCCTGTTTCTTTAAAATAAATGTACAATTGATTTATAGTACTTTTTGATTTCTGAAAAACCCCCGTTTTATGATTCAGGAGCGTATCCGCTGAAAAAAGCAGTTTACGAACTCCATTAAAAAAAGCATTCCCACAAGGATGCTTTTTTTAATAAGTACTGTTAATAATATTTTTGGAGGCATTCATTTTAGAAAGAATGCAGGTTGTTTCAAACGACCGAAATGAAATATTCAACAATTTAATAGGTAACTAGTGAATCAACAATTCGCAAGGTTTGAGGCCAGTGTGCTTTTTAAACGCTGTACTAAAATGGGAGATAGAAGAATAGCCCAACATCATAGATACTTCGGTTACGCTCAATCCTTTTTCGTAGAGCAGGTATTTTGCGTGTTCCATGCGTTGGCCCTGATAGAAATCAAAAATCGTGGTGCCAAAAATTTCTTTAAATCCTTTTTTGAGGTAACATTCGTTGATGGCCACTTTTCTACTCAGGGCTTTAATGGTAATGGGTTCACCAATATGTTGCAAAAGTATTTCTCTGGCTTTGATAATTTTTTCGCGATCGGCTTCGTTTGCCAGAAATTTACATTGAAATACGGGCTCTATTTTTTCACCCAACATACAATCCATGCTGTATAAGAGCAATATTTGGGTTTGTGCGTTGATGAAAATGTTTTCTAAAGTGTCGGTATAATTGTGGTTCAGCAAGGATTGTATGGCTACCCTTGTTTTGTTGCACAAAGGAAGCATTTTAGAAAAAGAAGTTTGATGCGCAAAGGACAACACGTTGTCTGAAAGGCTTTCGGGATTTTTGTGCGCTTTTGCAAACTGGGTAAGATACGTAGGTGAGAAGCTAAAACTCACTACATCTACACTATCTACTTTCTCTATGCAACTTTTGCTGGTATTAAATTTACAGAAATCACATTCTGATTGTTTTTGGCGGCAGTACACATTTCCAGAAACACAAAACTTCAGTTCGAGGTAATTTTCTTCCCGATTGTTTTTTTCGTAGTGATATACCAGCACGCCTGTGTCTTCTATAGACCAGAGCGGGTGTTTTTTGTATCTATTAATCGAATATTTCACAGAACCGGGCACCATACGGTCAACCTGCTGCAATACCTCTAGGTCGCCCTGCATAAAAGGTTGTTTGTAGGCTAATGTAAGTATGTCGGCTGTATAATTCATTGAAAAATTTCGATGCAAATATACGTTACCCATTTGTATTTTGTTATTAAAGTTTAAACATCGATGTAGTTATTACTATTCTATTACAATATAAGGCGGCAGCCGGTTGTTGAAAGTATAAAGAAAGTGGTGTCAGAACCCAAGTTGCTGGGTAATTTCTATTGTAGTTTCATCATAGAGACTTTTTACTTACGACTGATTTTGTTTTATTTAGGTTCGAAAAGGGTTTAAAACTTGTTCACAAAAACAGCTCAAATTAAACCGAATTTAAACAGGAATAACCCTCTAGTTTCGTTACATTTGCAAGAATGTGAATTTTCACAATAAACAAGCGTTTTTAAGCACTTATGAGCACAGAAATAGAAGAAGTTACCTCACCGGCCAATACCGGTTACAGTGCCGATAGTATTCAGGTATTAGAAGGATTGGAAGCGGTTAGAAAAAGGCCTGCAATGTATATCGGTGATATCAGTGTAAAAGGTTTGCACCACCTCGTTTATGAAGTGGTAGACAACTCCATTGATGAAGCCCTGGCGGGTCATTGCAAAAATATCAGCGTTGCCATCAATGAGGACAACTCCATCACCGTTCAGGATGATGGAAGGGGTATACCTACCGGTATGCACACCAAAGAAAACAGGAGTGCGTTGGAAGTGGTAATGACGGTATTGCACGCAGGTGGTAAATTCGACAAAGGTTCTTACAAAGTATCAGGAGGTTTACATGGAGTAGGGGTGAGTTGTGTAAATGCTTTGAGTACCAAACTGCATGTAACCGTTCAGCGTGATGGCAAAATGTTTGAACAAGAATATGCAATAGGCATTCCACAGTATCCTGTGAGAGAAATAGGGGTAAGTGATAAAACTGGTACCAGGGTTCAATTCTGGCCAGATGGTAGCATTTTTACCACCACCGAATACAACAAAGAAATATTAGAAGGCAGGTTAAGAGAACTGGCTTTCCTCAACCGTAAAATCAGTATCATTCTCACCGATTTACGTGAAAAAGACGATGCAGGAAACGTGTATGTAAAAACTTTCTATAGTGAAGGTGGAATTGTAGAGTTTGTAGAAAGCATCGATAAAAATGCCAATCGTGCACCGCTTATTCCAGTTACCATCTACTGTGATGGTTACGATGAAAAGAGCAATGTTGCAGTAGAAGTGGCCATGGTGTACAATGCCAGCTACCAGGAACATATTTTTAGTTATGTGAATAATATCAACACCATCGAAGGAGGAACCCACGTGGCGGGCTTCAGAAGAAGTATTACCCGTGTGTTTAAATCGTATGGCGAAAAACAAGGCATGTTCGAAAAGGCCAAAGTAGCCATTGAAGGGGATGACTTCAGGGAAGGCATCAGCGCCATCATTTCGGTAAAAGTTCCTGAGCCCCAGTTCGAAGGTCAAACCAAAACCAAATTGGGTAACAGTGAAGTAATGGGGATTGTTGATACCACACTAAGCAGGGTGTTGGAAGCTTATTTGGAAGAAAATCCAAAAGACGCTAAAACCATTATTCAAAAGGTGATTCTTGCCGCACAGGCCAGAGCCGCTGCCAAGCGTGCAAGAGATATGGTGCAACGAAAAAGTGTTTTAACCGGCGGCGGATTGCCAGGTAAACTGGCCGATTGTAGTGAAAAAGATCCGGGTATCTGCGAGTTGTTCCTTGTAGAAGGAGACTCCGCAGGTGGAACTGCCAAACAAGGCAGAGACCGTTCATTTCAGGCCATTCTGCCGCTGAGAGGTAAAATCCTCAATGTAGAAAAAGCCATGGAGCACAAGATCTACGACAATGAAGAGATCCGTAACATGTTTACCGCCCTCGGGGTAAAAATAGGCACACCCGAAGATCCAAAAGCATTGGATATTTCGAAACTGCGGTACCACAAACTTATCATCATGACGGATGCCGATGTGGATGGTAGCCATATCGCCACATTGATCATGACCTTTGTGTTTAGATACATGAAGGCATTGGTGGAACAAGGCTATGTGTTTATTGCACAACCTCCTCTTTACCTCGTTAAAAAAGGAAAAGATCAGGAATATGCATGGAATGATCGGGAAAGAAAATCGTTGATCAGTTTATTTGGACAGGGTAAAGACGATAGTGTTACCACGCAACGATACAAAGGTTTGGGAGAGATGAATGCAGAACAGTTGTGGGAAACCACCATGAACCCTGCTAGCCGTACTTTAAAACAGGTTACTATTGAAAGCGCTGCAGAAGCAGATCGAATTTTCAGTATGCTAATGGGTGATGAAGTTCCACCTCGAAGAGAATTTATTGAAACGCATGCCAAATACGCTAAAATTGACGTTTAAAAAGTGCGATTGAAACCAGTTTATTTATTAATAAAATATATTATGTATAAGTATTTTTTAAGTTATTTTGGCATAACCAAATAATTTAGTAGCTTGTACAATCGAACCCATATTTACTAACTATAAATTCAATTAAAATGAGTAACATGTTAACAGCCTATTGCATGAAGACAAAGGAAAAAAACGTTCCGATGCAAGATGCAGTCATTACAAAAACATCACGTGGTGGTTACATGGCACAAGGCCATGATGGTAAAGGAAATAAAATGACCACTATGTTGGGTGAAGCCAAAGCATTGGAAGCCGTAAAAGATGGTGTTGCCAAAAAAGCCTGGTAATATTTCAACAGAATATTTTCGAATGCCATTCATTGGAGGTGAATGGCATTTGCATTTTTATAAAATTCAGTAGCTTTAAAGCTCACATGAAAAATTTTTATGCTTGCATTTGTTTGTTGTTTTTTTGGAATTCAACCATCAAAGCCCAATATACCGTAAACGGTAATGCGTTCAGAGAAAACTGTAATTGCTACACCCTTACCAACAACCAGCTAGGCCAGAGCGGTTCTGTGTGGAACAACAACCGCATTGACCTCAGCCAATCTTTCGATTTTACCTTCAATGTGTTTTTAGGTTGCAACGATGGTGGGGCAGATGGCATCGCCTTTGTACTTCAGCCTATTAGCACTATTGTGGGAAGCTCGGGTGGAGGCATGGGTTTTCAGGGAATCAATCCTTCTTTGGGCGTTACGTTAGACACTTATCAAAACAGCACTCCAGACGGTGATCCCGCATACGATCACATCGCCATTCAACTCAATGGTGATGTATTACATACAACTGCCAATGCCATTACGCCATTCACCCCCATTTCTGCTGCCAGCAACAACGTTGAAGACTGCCAAACCCATGTGCTTAAAATTGTATGGGATGCACCCACCACCACCATGACCGTATTTTTTGATGGAGTGCAACGACTATCAATAACTCGCAATTTAGTTGCCACCGTTTTTGGTGGCAACGCGCAGGTATTTTGGGGATTCACGGGTGCCACAGGGGGCTTATCTAATCTACAAAGATTCTGCACCATCCTGCAACCAAAATTTGTGTTTTTACCCGATCAAAAAAGATGCTTGGGCGAACCCATTACCTTTCTCGATTCAACCTTGAGTTTTGGCGGTATCTTAAAACGCTATTGGAATTTTGGCGATGGCAGTCCGGTAGATTCTGTAAACATCAACCCCACTCATACCTACAGCACTGCAGGGAATTACACGGTAACACTTACCGTTTTGGCCATCGATGGCTGTGTAAATACCTTCACTCAAACAGTGAGCGTAGGGAGCAAACCCCTGGCTGGTTTTTTGATGAACAGTGCGAATAATTGTGTGGGTACCAGCATTACCCTAACCGACACTTCCTCCGTAACTGTTGGCACCATATCTGGGTGGTATTGGGAATTAGACAACAATGGGCTCACAGCTACCATTCGCAATCCTTCCACCACCTACACAACGGGGGGCGATAAAAACATACGCCTTGTGGTTAAAACCATGGAAGGCTGCGTATCAGATACCTTATACCAAACCATACGAATACACGACCGACCTGTAGTTGATTTTACTTTCTCCGATTCTGTTTGTGTAGGAACACCTACTCAATTTTTTGGAACCAGCAGTAGTTCACAATATCCTGTTACGAATTGGCTTTGGTCAGTGGGGGATACCAGTACCAGTGCCATCAACACACAAAATGCTGCGTATACTTTTTCTGCGGCGGGGATGTTTAATGTTGTATTAGGGGCAAATTCAAATGGCAGCGCAGGATGTTTGGGAACCATTACAAAAAATGTATTTGTAACCAGCAAACCCATTCCTGCTCTCAAAAATGTTTTGGCTTGCGAAAACAGTACGGTACGCCTGCTCGATTCTTCTTACACCGTAGGTGGCATACCCATAACGGGTTGGTGGTGGGATTTGGGTAATGGTCAGTTTTCTACCGACCAGAATCCGCTCGTAACCTACAGCAATGCTGGCCCGGTAAGGGTGAGGCTGGCGGTGAGGAACAGCCGGGGTTGTTTATCAGACACCCTGAGTTTTACCATAAATGTAGGTATTAAGCCCCTTGCGGCATTTACGATTGGCACCAGCTTGTGTAACAACAATAATCTTTCTTTTACAGATGCCTCCACTGTAACGGGCGCAACCATTCAACAATGGCAATGGATTTACAACAGCACCGTTTTCAGCACCCAACAAAATTCTTCTTATAATTTCCCTGTGGGAAACAACCGGGTAGGGTTGGTGGTAACGAGTAGTGCGGGTTGTGTATCGGATTCTCTTTTTCAATCATTCATAGTGAAGACAAAGCTAGCAATACAAATGTTTTTTAACGACACATGCCGATACAGTGTTGTAAACATGAGCGCCATCGAAACCAGCACTATTGGAGTTGTAAAGTGGCACTGGAATTTTGGGGATGGTAATACTGCCATCGGCAATCCAGTATCTCATGTGTACAACAACAACGGTATTTATACTGTCAGCATGTATGCCATCTCTGTTCAGGGATGTTCATCAGATACCATCAGGGGCAACATCAATATTTATGGCACCAATGCTTTTGCTGGTAATGATACCATTGCAGCACCCAATCAACCCACTCAATTAAATGCAACAGGTGGATTGAGTTATCAATGGTTTCCTGGAACTGGTTTAAACAACAATAATATTCCAGATCCAATTGCTACCCTTGGCAACGATCAAACATACTATTTACGTGCCTTTACACCAGAGGGTTGCGAAAGTTTTGATACCCTTCAAATTAAAATTTACAAAGGTCCAGAAATCTATGTTCCCGGCGCTTTCACCCCAAATGGTGATGGCAACAACGATGTGCTGAGAACAAGGCCGGTGGGTATTCAAACATTCGAATATTTCATTGTGTACAACCGTTATGGCCAAGTAATTTTTAGAAGCAGTGATCCTCAAAGAGGTTGGGATGGAAGAGTGCAAGGCAAGGAACAAGATACCGGCACTTATGTTTGGATGGCTGCTGCAGTAGATTTTTTAGGCAATAAAATATTCAAGAAGGGAACCGTATTGTTGATCCGATAATGGTATATTTTACGCTAGTGTTGCTGCTTGCAAACTTTGGTGCATTTTAGAAATGAATCGATGCAATGCTCCCATATTTGCAATGTCTTCTACTACCAAGATTCCATTTTTGCCCACCTGTTTCAATTTGCCTTTATTGGTACCGTTTTGCAAAAATTGTAGGATGCCATTAAAAGTATTACTCTGAAAATATGGACTATCCGGATTACTCACAAAAAAGCATTTGAGGGTATCATTTTTTAAGAACATTTTTTCGAAGCCTAATTCTACGGCTATTCTTCTGCTTCTAACCGTGGTAAACAGGTCATCTACGGGTGAAGGCACCGGCCCAAAACGATCTTGGAGTTCTTTGTGAAATTCAATCAATGCTTCTTCCGACTCACAATTATCAAGCCTTGCATACAAACTCAATCGTTCCGTAATACTTTCTACATAACTATCCGGAATTAAAATTTCTAGATCGGTATCAATGCTACAATCTTTTACAAAATCATCTTGCTGTTGTATTTCTTCTTTAAACAGATCTCGGAATTCTTTCCGCTTTAATTCTTTGATGGCTTCGTCTAATATTTTCTGGTACATCTCAAATCCGATCTCTGCAATAAACCCACTTTGCTCACCACCGAGCAAATTGCCCGCTCCTCTTATATCCAAATCTCTCATGGCAATCTGGAACCCGCTTCCCAAATCGCTGTATTGCTCTAGTGTGCTCAATCTTTTTCTACTGTCTAGAGGCAATGTACTCATGGGTGGCGCCAATAAATAACAGAATGCTTTTTTGTTGCTTCGTCCAACACGGCCTCTGAGCTGGTGAAGATCGCTGAGACCAAACTGGTGCGCATTGTTGACTATGATGGTGTTAACGTTGGGAATGTCAACCCCACTTTCTACAATGTTGGTACAGATGAGCACATCGTATTTTTTATCCATGAAGTCGAGGATTGTATCTTCCAATTGATCTCCTTCCATTTGACCGTGCGCAAATGCTATGCTGAGGTCTGGACAAAGCCCTTGTATCAGCACTTTCATTTCTGCCAATCCTTTGATGCGATTGTGGATGAAGAACACCTGGCCACCCCTTTCTGTTTCGTAATAAATGGTATCTCTGATGACGTCTTCATTAAATACCAACACTTCTGTTTGAATGGGTTGCCTATTGGGTGGAGCCGTGTTGATGATGCTCAGATCTCTTGCGCCCATCAAACTAAATTGCAGCGTTCTCGGTATAGGCGTAGCCGTTAGTGTGAGCGAATCTACAGTGGTGCGTAGTTGTTTTAATTTCTCTTTGGCAGATACCCCAAATTTTTGTTCTTCATCAATGATCATCACACCAAGGTCTTTGAACTTTACTGCATTACCCAACAAAACATGGGTACCAATGATAATATCTATTTTTCCTTCTTCTAATTTTTTGAGCGTTTCTTTTTTTTCTTTGGCCGATTTAAATCTGTTCACAAAATCTACCGTTACGGGAAAATCTTTCAATCGCTCCAAAAATGTCTTATAATGCTGGTACGCTAGAATGGTAGTTGGCACCAGTATGGCAGCCTGTTTGCCATCGCATACAGATTTAAAAGCAGCTCTCACGGCTATTTCTGTTTTGCCAAAACCCACATCCCCGCAAACCAAACGGTCCATTGGGGCAGGTTTCTCCATGTCTCTTTTTACATCTTCTGTTGCCTTGCCTTGGTCTGGCGTATCTTCATAAATAAAGCTGGCTTCCAGTTCTGTTTGCATGTAGTTATCCGGACTGTGCGCAAAGCCTTCCAAACTTTTTCGTTGTGCATACAATTTGATGAGATCTGTGGCGATGTCTTTAACCTGCTTCTTCGTTTTTTCTTTCAGCTTATTCCAAACATCACTGCCCAACTTATTCATTTTAGGAATGCTGCCTTCCTTGCCGCTGTACTTGCTTATTTTATGAAGAGAAGAAATATTTACATACAACAAATCGCCATCCTTGTATTGGATACGAACGGCTTCCTGCATTTTTCCGTTGGCTTCAATTTTTTGCAAGCCACTGTATACACCTACACCATGATCGATGTGTGTTACATAATCGCCCTGCTGTAACTCGCGTAAGGTTTTTAAAGTGAGGGCTTTGTTTTTGCTAAAAGCCTGTTTTACTTTGTATTTGTGGTAGCGCTGAAACACTTGGTGATCTGTATAACAAACCAGTTTGTTGTCGTCATCTACAAAACCTTCATGAATGGAAACAGGAATGGGAGTTACCTGAATATCTGCTTTGAGATCTGTAAAAATAACGTGTAGTCTTTCGAGCTGTTTTGGGTTATCAGCAAAAATAAAAATATTGTATTTCGCTGCCTCGTAAGCCTGCAGGTTTTGAATGAGCAGGTTGAACTGTCGGTTAAAGGCAGGTTGCTCTTTTATGCTGAATGCGAGCTTCCAATTGTTGCTATCATTGCTTCCATCTTTGAAAA
>JBIIPY010000145.1:0-4276 GCA_044342365.1 Ferruginibacter sp.
AGCTGCTTTTGAATCCCAAATACTAAAAGTGGCTTGTTTTATCCAAGGCACTTCTCCAACACCGATCGAAAAACGAAAGCCTTCTGCTGTATGCATGTGGGCCGCAACCGGTGCTACGTTTTCCCACAAATATTTAAGTTTATTCAACCGGATTGTTGCTCGAGTTATTACCGCAATTGGCCCCTCATAATCAGACTTTGGAGGCAACTCACCAAATACTCTTTTTTTATTCCAAAAACCGTGACTTTCGATGGCTTCCATCAATAAAGTGCTGGTACTGCAACCAAAAAAACGAAACCAACCGCTGATGAAGGATCCATAATAGGTGCGAATGAATAAGTCGTCATTTGGTGAATCATCAAACGGCTTCAAGTCTACTTCGGCATTCAACACCGTTAATATAGACCATTGTTGCCAATCAGGATGTTTATCGAAAGTGCCGTTTTTGCCAGTTCCCATCAATTTATAAAAACGAATACGTTTGTTAAACCAGAATGGAATATGATGGAACGCCATGGCAAACAGTGCAAAAACTGAATACCTGGTCGGATATTGTATAATAGTCAGCGATACCTTACTCATACATATGCAAGATAAGCCAAAGCAGTAGCTCAAAAAAAGGAAAAGGCCAAAACAACAAAAAGCCACTTAAATAGTGGCTTTTTGCTAAATGTTTTGTTGATTTAGAATTGCTCTAATTTGCTGAAGAAGAACGCGCCCTCAATAGCTGCATTCTCGTCGCTGTCACTTCCGTGAACAGCATTTTCACCTATAGAAGTAGCATATTTTTTACGGATAGTACCTTCTTCTGCTTGTGCAGGATTGGTTGCTCCAATCAGTTTGCGGAAGTCTTCCACAGCATTGTCTTTTTCTAAGATGGCCGCTGTGATTGGTCCACGGCTCATGAACGCCAATAGTTCGCCGTAAAAAGGACGCTCTTTGTGTACTTCGTAAAATTGTCCTGCTTTTTCAGCACTGAGTTGGGTAGTTTTCATAGCTACTATGCGAAAACCTGCCGCATTAATCATCGCTAATATACCACCGGTATGTCCATTTGCAGTTGCATCTGGTTTAATCATGGTGAAAGTTCTGTTGCTCATCTTTGTATTTTTTGGGCGCAATATACGCATCTTCATAAATAGCACAAGGGCTAATTTGCCATTTCATATAATTACACCTACTTTTGCGCCTCTTATGCAAGATATTACTGCCATATTTCCATTGTTGAATACGCCCAAAAAAGTGGTGATCACCACCCATCAAAAGCCAGATGGCGATGCCATGGGTTCTTCTTTGGGCTTGTATCATTTATTGACCTCACTTAACCATACTGTTCAGGTAATATCTCCCACCAATTGGTCTTCTTTTTTAAACTGGATGCCAGGTGTAGAGCATGTGCTGGATTACGAAAAAAATGTTAGTAAATGCAATGAATGCATCGAAACAGCCCATTGGATTTTTTGTTTGGATTTTAATACCCTTAGCAGAACCAAATCGATGGAACCACCTTTGATGGCTTCAAAAGCAGAACGAATATTGATTGATCACCATCGTGAGCCCCAAACAGAAGTGTTTGCCTACGGTGTAAGTGATATCAAAAAAAGTTCTACTGCCGAAATGGTCTACGACTTTATCATTGGCGCAGGATATGGCGACAGCATTGATACCAACATTGCAGAATGTATTTATACAGGCGTGATGACCGATTCTGGTTCCTTTCGTTTTCCATCCACATCATCGGATGTACACAGACTGGTGGCATTTTTAAAAGACAAAGGATTACAGCATGGCAAAGTACACGAGGCTATTTATGACAACTTTTCTGAAAACAGATTGCGTTTTATCGGCAATGTATTGCTGAACAGAATGAGCATCTTCTACGAATACAATACCGCCTTGATCGTGATCCCGCAGGCAGACTTGATTAAATACGATATCAAAACCGGCGACACAGAAGGTTTGGTAAATTATCCGCTCAGCATCGAAGGCATTCGGATGGCCGCCATCATCATCGACAGGGGAGAAGAACGCAAATGCTCTTTTAGAAGCAAAGGAAATGTAGATGTAAATACATTTGCGAGAACCTATTTTAACGGCGGAGGGCATTTTAATGCAGCGGGCGGACAAACAATTGAGTCATTAGAAATAGCCGTTGAAAAGTTTACCAACGCCATGAAAGAAAACAAAGAAAATTTAGCAACCTACAAATTTTAAATAAACGAAAAGAAAAAAAAATGAAAAAAGTTTCATTGGTAGTATTAGCAGCAGTAGTGTTATTGTCTGCTTGTAAGGAGTCTTTTAAAAAAGGCGAAAACGGATTGGAATATAAGATCATCAGTAGTGGAAGCGGTGAAAAAATTCAGTATGGCAACTTTATGGAGTTGAATATTTCTTCGTACTACAGTGCTGGTAACAAGAAAGATTCCTTGTTGTCTGACACAAGAACCTCTCCTCAAGGCGCAGCTTTCGAAGTATTGGATTCTGCCAACATGCCTAAAGAATATTTTAAAGTGTTGAGCCAGCTTAAAAAAGGAGACAGTGTAGAGTTTCGTATTCTGGTAGACAGTGCTTTCAAAAGTAGCCCACAAGGTATTCCTCCGATGTTTAAAAAAGGCCATTATCTAATTACCCGTGCCAAAGTAGAAAATTTCTACAAAACACAGGAAGAAGCTGAAAAAGCAAGAATGGCTTCTATGGAAAAAGCCCAAGGAAACATGAAGAAGTTGGCCGAAGTCCAAATCATCAAAGATGATAAAACCCTGCAAGAATATTTTGCAAAAAACAACATTAAAGTTGTTAAAGCACCACTTGGAACATATGTACAAATCATTACCCCAGGTACAGGCGCTAATGTAGATACTTCTGTAGTGGCAAAAGTAAACTACACGGGTAAAACCATGGCAGGTAAAGCTTTTGATTCAAACACAGATCCAGCATTCAATCACCTTGAGCCATTAACTGTAAACATGACCAACAATCAAATGTTGGGCAGTGGGGTTATCAAAGGTTGGACAGATGGTATGACCCTTTTGAACAAAGGCGCAAAAGCTAAGTTCTATATTCCTTCTTCTTTGGCATACGGTGCCCAAGGCGCTGGTGCTGACATTGGCCCGAACGAAATACTGGTTTTCGACATCGAAGTTTTAGACATCCTGAACCAAACACAGGCAATGGCTGATATGGAAGCTACCCAGAAAAGAATGCAGGAAATGCAAAAACGTATGATGGATAGCATGCAAAAAGCTCAAGCTCAGCAAGCACCGCCAGTACAAAAATAATTACCAACAATACTAAAAAAGGAGCTCCAAAAAGGGCTCCTTTTTTTTATGCAGATCGATAGGCTTCTATCAGTTGTATGGTTTCTTTGGCCTCCTTCACATCGTGCACTCGTAAGATATTGGCGCCATTCAACAAGGCAATACTGTTTAGTACCGTTGTACCATTCAACGCATCTTCGGCAGCAACCCCCAACGTTTTGTAGATGGTACTTTTTCTGCTAAGTCCAGTAAGAATAGGCTTTCCTAGCATTTGTAATGCCGCCATTTTCTTCAATAGCAAAAAATTTTGCTGAATGTTTTTGGCAAATCCAAAGCCAGGATCTAAGATGATATCGTGGATACCTTCTTCGGTACAACGTTGTATTTTAATAATAAAATAGTCGAGTATTTCTGCCAGCAAATCATCGTACACCGCAAACGATTGCATGTTTTGAGGCGTGCCTTTCATGTGCATACAGATGTAAGGCACTTTTAAACTGGCTACGGTAGCTAACATGTTTACATCCATCTCTCCACCGCTTACATCGTTGATGATGGCAGCGCCAGCTTCTACAGCCCTGCGTGCAACTTCGCTGTGGTAGGTATCTATAGAAAGGATGGCATCTGGATGGGCTGATAATATTGCAGCAATCACTGGTTCAATTCTTTCCCATTCTTGTTTTGAATCTACCCGTTCACTGCCCGGACGAGTACTTTGTCCACCTATGTCAATGATGCTTGCACCTGCTTCCAGCATTTCAGTGGCCAGTAGTTTCATTTGTTCAACACCTAAGTTGAGGTGGCCGGTGTAAAAAGAATCGGGGGTAACGTTTAAAATGCCCATGATAATTGGACTTTGCAAACTCAATAATTTTCCGTTACAGTTAAGTGTAAACATTTCGCTGACTAATTGTATTTTTGAAAGAATACGCAAAATTGCACTTTATTCACGAGCAACAATACTATGGCATCTCAAACCAACGCACAATACGACAAAATTATAGCATCCTGCAAACATA
>JBIIPY010000092.1:0-10772 GCA_044342365.1 Ferruginibacter sp.
TCCTGGAGGGTGTATCGCACTATTTCTGTGGCAGATCAAATTTATATCAAAGCCAAAAGAATCAGAACTATACAGGAATTGAAAGTGCAGAAAATAGGAGATGATATTAAAAGCGAATTTAGTGGGATCCTTAATTATTGTGTAATAGGGTTGATTCAGTTACAAATACAAGATGAAGCAAACGAACAATTGCCCGCAGCCGAGGTTGAACATTATTACAACAGCATCGTACAAAAAGCCAAGCAACTGATGAACGATAAAAACCACGACTATGGGGAGGCTTGGAGAGACATGAGTCAGGAAAGTTTTACCGACCTGATATTGGCAAAAATATTACGCATTAAACAAATTATTACCAACGAAGGCAAAACGGTAGTAAGTGAAGGCATTGACGCCAATTTTTTCGACATGTTGAATTATGCCGTTTTTGCATTGATATTAATGGATGAAGGAAAACAATAAAATATGAAAACATTTGTATTATTTGCCCGTAACCTCGCAGGAGGGTTGTTCATATTTTCTGGGTTGGTAAAAGCCATCGATCCCCGCGGACTCGCCTACAAAATGCAAGAGTTTTTTGAAGCCTGGGCCCAGAGTGGTTTTATGAAAGGGTTAATGGAACAACTCAGCCATTATGCATTGGAATTTTCAATTTTTATGATCACTTTAGAAATTGTTGTAGGTGTAGCGCTGATTATTGGATGGAAACGAAAACTCATTACAGGCCTGCTGTTTTCACTTTTATTGTTTTTTACTTTTCTTACCAGTTATGTATTGTTTAGTGGAAAAATAAAAGCTTGTGGCTGTTTTGGAGATTGTATTCCGCTTACGCCCATTCAAACTTTTACAAAAGATATTGTACTGCTGCTCATTGCCATACTGTTGTTGTGGAAACAACGATTATTAGAACCATTGTTAAAACCCTTGCCTTCACTGGCTATTATTATAATAGCCACTATTGGTACATTGGCTTTGCAATGGTACGTGTTGGGCCATTTACCATTACAAGATTGTTTGCCTTACAGAGAAGGCAACAATATTTTGGAGCTCCGCAAAATGCCTGCTGATGCGGTTCCAGACGAATATGCCATTGGTTTTATTTATCAGAAAAACAACGTAAAAAAAGAATTTAGTGCAGAAGCCTTGCCAGATAGTAGTTGGGAATTTGTAGACCGCAATCAAACCCTGGTGAAAGCAGGTAAAAACAACGTGCCACCCATCAGCGATTTTACATTAACCACCCCATCGGGGCAAGATAGCACCGAAGCCATTCTTTCACAAAAAGGAACTTATTTTTTATTGTTTGTAAAAGACGTAACTACCATTCCTGCCAGTTTTAGAAAAGACCAGGAATTGGTAAACAATGCCATTACCAAGAATATTCCCATTTACATTGTAACCGGGCAACGAGAGATGGCTCTGAAACGTTATGGAGCATTTGTGATCATCAATGGTAAAACCATTCCCATTCCTATGTTGAGCTGCGATGTAACCGCTATAAAAACAGCTGCAAGGGCAGACCTAACGCTGTACAGAATGAAAGGACCGGTAGTATTGAATAAATGGGGATGGAAAGATTTTGGTGAAGTGGGATTGTAGTATAAAAATGTGTTGAACAGCTTATCATCAACAACAAAAACCTATGAGTTATCTTTTTAAAAAGGCTGCCTATGCACTCGTGGTACTCCTAGGAGTAGTGATGTTGGTATTTGTAATGTTTCAGGGTTTTGGAGATCCTGCAAGGTTGATTGTTGGCCAAACCGGCGATAAGAAAACGCTCGAGAATATTAGAAAGGAACTTTATTTAGACCAGCCCAAGTGGAAGCAATTTTTATATTACCTCAACGATGTTTCTCCCGTTGCTATTCATAGCAAAGCATCTATTGAAAAAAAAGGATTGAAAGGATTTTTTATAGGATCTGGCAACAACCAATTGGCATTTAAAATTCCTTATCTAGGAAAGAGTTACCAAACAAAAAAACCAACGGTATCAGTGCTCACAGAAGCTTTGCCCGGTACCATCGTGTTGGCAGTTACGGCCATGTTGTTTGCATGTGTGGTGGGTATTTTTTTAGGCGTGATAGCCGCCGTTTATAAAAATACTTGGATCGATCAAACTGCTATATTCAGTAGCATTGCCGGTATTTCGGCTCCATCTTTTTTTATGGCGATCCTCATTGCTTATGTGTTTGGGATTGTACTGCATGATTATACCGGACTACATTTAACCGGTAGTTTATATGAGATTGATGAGATAACTGGCGAAGAATACATCGCTTTGAAAAACTTGATTTTACCCGCATTCACACTTGGCATACGGCCGCTGGCCATCATCACCCAACTTACCAGAAGTTCGATGTTGGACACCCTTTCGCAAGATTACATTAGAACGGCTTATGCCAAAGGATTGCCAAAGCGAACCGTCGTTTTCAAACATGCACTCCGCAACGCACTCAATCCGGTTATTACCGCCATTACTGGTTGGTTTGCAGAATTGCTGGCAGGTGCATTTTTCATCGAATATATTTTTGGATGGAGGGGCATCGGAAAAATAACCGTAGATGCCTTAGAAAAATTAGATTACCCGGTGGTGATGGGGGCTGTATTATTCAGCGCTTTGATATTTATTCTCATAAATGTGCTGGCCGATTTGTTGTACCGAATGGTTGATCCGAGAATTCGATCAGCATCCTGATTGGTCGTTTTACCAAAATAATTGTACTAAAAAAGTCACTGCTGATTGCAATGGCTTTTTGTATGATAGAAACTTATTTTATGCTTCACCTAATACCAATGTGATTTATATAATATGCCAATATTTTATAAATCTTATCCCGAATGCTTTCGGGAGTAAATGCCGATGGTATCAAACAAATAGTACAATGAGGCGGTAGCCGATATTGGACTATATTGTTTGTCCAATCGGTATTACAAAAAAGAAAAATCTTTTTTTAAGTTTATTAAACCAGTAGCGTAACTTATTTTTAATTAACAATTATGAAGCCTGTAGCCATATACCACGAACATCCAGATTGGTTTAAACCATTGTTTGCTGAATTAGAAAAAAGGGAAATACCTTATGTACGTCTCGACCCAACTGCATCTTCCTACGATATTGATGACGTGAGTGAAAAATACAGTTTGTTTTTTAACCGCATGAGTCCATCTGCTTACTTGCGTGATGGGGAGCAAGGTATTTTTTATACACTTGGTTTATTGGGCCATTTAGAAATGAATGATACCAAAACTGTGAATGGTTACAAAGCATTTAGTTTTGAAACGTCCAAAGCGATGCAATTGTCTGTGATTAAAAAATTGGGGTATGGTTACCCCAAATCAAAAGTTGTTAATCATACATCTCAACTTGTAGCTGCAACAGCTGGTTTGCGTTTTCCCATTGTGGTGAAAGCCAATATTGGTGGGAGTGGAGCTGGTATTACCAAGTACAATGATTTGGATGCATTACAAGTAGATATTAATGCTGGTAGCATCGATTTTGGCATTGATAAAACAGCATTGGTACAAGAATTTGTCCTTGCCAGAGGTGGTTATATTACAAGAGTAGAAACGTTGGGTGGAAGATATTTATATGGCATCAAAGTATTTACCAATGGAGAGAGTTTTAATCTTTGTCCAGCCGATATCTGCCAAACCAACGATGGAAAAGAATTGCTTCGCAATGCATGTGCAGTTGATGCCCCCAAAAATGGTTTAAAGGTAGAAGGATACACACCACCAATAGAAGTTATAGCCGCCATAGAATCAATCGTACAAACTTGTGGAATTGATGTAGGCGGTATCGAATATATGATTGATGACAGAGACGGTAGCATTGTATATTATGACGTAAATGCCTTGTCAAATTTTGTTGCAGACGCAGTGAATGTGATTGGCTTTAATCCGCATGAAAAACTGGTTGATTACCTGGAAACCCTTATGCATGCTGATGTAGCAGAGTAAGAATCACTTGCCCTTTAATTGTATTATTGAATTTTTAAAATAAAAACGATCAAATGAAATTTGGATATTGGTTACCTGTTTTTGGTGGATGGCTGCGCAATGTTGAAGACGAGCAAATGGATGCA
The DNA here is from genome assembly GCA_044342365.1 of Ferruginibacter sp. GTDB lineage: Bacteria > Bacteroidota > Bacteroidia > Chitinophagales > Chitinophagaceae > Ferruginibacter. The sequence continues at coordinate 4,086 of JBIIPY010000092.1, forward strand.
GATTGGAATTATGTAAAAAAACTTGCCGTCAAAAGTGAGGAATGGGGATATGACGTTTCGTTGATTGCAGAGTTAAACCTCAATGATATCAAAGGTATACAATCACCCAGTTTAGATGCCTGGAGTACTGCGGCTGCACTGGCTGCTGTTACCAACAAAATAGAATTGATGGTAGCGGTTCGTCCAACTTTTCACAATCCGGCGCTCTTGGCCAAAGCTGCTGCCAACATCGATCATATCAGCAACGGTAGGGTTTCATTGAACGTAGTAAGCAGTTGGTGGAAAGATGAAGCAGAAAAATATGGGGTGCATTTTGAAGAACACGACGATCGTTATGCCAGAACCGAAGAATGGCTTACTGTTCTAAACAATGTTTGGGAAAAAGATCATTATAATTTTGAAGGAAAATATTACAAGGTGAAGGACAATATTCTTCAGCCGAAACCCTTATCACAGCCACGTCCATTTATTTATGCGGGTGGAGAAAGTGAACGCGCAAAAGACCTGATTAGTTCTACCTGCGATGGATATGTGATGCACGGCGACGATCCGGTGATGATTGAAAAACGCATCAAAGATTTGAGTGAACGCCGCGAACAAAAAGGATTGCCACCCATGAAGTTTGGTGTGGCTGCATACAGCATCGTTCGCGATACCGACGCTGAAGTGAAGAAAGAACTAGAACGCATTACCACTGTGCAACCTGGCGCTGCTGGCTATGAAAATTACCAGCAATGGTTGAGTGGTACCCAATTAGACCAATCTGTATCACTGCAAGATTATTCTGTTTCAAACCGCGGGTTGCGGACTGGTCTCACCGGTACACCTGCGCAAATACAAGATAGAATTGGTGCATTTGAAAAAATTGGCGTTGACTTTTTCTTGTTGCAGTGTAGCCCACAGTTAGAAGAAATGCAACGTTTTTCTGAGACGGTGATACAACAATAATTATTATCTTAATCGTTCAAACATAGCATCTAATCCATTTATACAACCAGTATAGTAATCTCCTTCTTTAAAGAAGGGAATGAAATGTTGGTCTATGATCTTTTTAACATCAGCATCAGGAAGAATTTTTTCGATTCCAAATCCTGTGCTGATTCTTATTTTTTTAAGCCCCTTACAAATACCAATCACTATTCCGTTGTTGGTTTCTTTTTTGCCCACGCCCCATTGGTTACCCATCTTTGTGATATATTCATCGAATTTTAAAGGGTTCACCCAATCCTTAGGAATTATGACAATGGCTATTTCTATTGTGGTTAAGGATTCGAAATCAGATATTTTTTTATTTAATTGCTTTACTTCTTCATCGGTTAAAACGCTGTCGTAATCATTTACCCAACCTTTAACATCGAGCATAATTTTGGTTTTGTATTCACTCGAAGCAAATTCACCTTCATTATTTTTTTTGTCTAAACTATCTACGATTAATCTCATAGCATCATTTTTTAAGCTCAGGGGTATTTCTACAATTATTTGCTTGTTGAGCTTATTTGATTGACAAGAAATTAAAAGTAATGTTATGATGAATGAAAGGAATAAGCGTTCAGCGTAATTGCGTAAAAGCCGTAATAATTTGTTATTGGTAACCTTCATAAAAATTTATGTTGAATTGTTCCCTTGAGGAAGACCAAGAAGTCATTGATGACTGAAACGTTCTTATATGAAGTTAAATTATTTGACAGGTGTAAAGCAAATAATTTATCTCAGCAAAGTACAGGTGTACAAAATCGCCACAATAAAAATAAAGAAGATGGAGGCTTGGATGTAGGCGTCGAATCTTCTTCTGGGTACGCTGTGTTCTGGGTACCAGATAACCCACTTGCCTATACTGGCGCTTTCCCATAATATTTTTGCCGTGATGGGAATGTGTTTTACCGCATTGGGTGCGGGTTTAAACAACATTTTGCCGAGGGCAGAAGTATCTCCACTCACTATATTGGTATGAAAATACCAGAGATAATCATCCATGTTTACGCCAAACTTGCTGCGATACGCTGCAATAAATTCATCCAAGGCAAAGTCTACACAATCTAAGTCATACACAATATCTGCATCTTCTGTTACCAATGCAAGTTCACAACCCAACTGGGTGGATATGAACTGTTGTATTTCGGCGATGGAATAATTTGTGCTCATGCTTCTTTGCTACTATGGTCTAGTTTATAGAACAAGCAATGATGCAAAAAGTTTAGCTGATAGAAAGTGTAAGCATGACCTGTTGCACAATGGTATGCCGCACAAGTGAGTGACACAACGATGTTCAGAAAAGTTACTGCCGCTGGCCAACAAAAAATAAAAAACCGCCAACTGTACTGCAGTCGGCGGTTTGTATGTAAAAGGTGATAGTACAGTTTTATCCGCTGCAGCTGATGCAACCTTCTTGCATGGTGCATACCTGGCCTTCGATGATTTTGGCTTCTGTAGTATTGGTGTTGTCTTCTACTAGGGTGAGGCTGTGTGTATCAATCAATGGCTCGGTTGATTTGCCACCTTGTTTCTCTACAGTGAACTGTACGGCTTGTGAAGCGGCTTTGCTACGCAGGTAGTACATACCTGTTTTAAGGCCTTGTCTCCAACCATAGCAGTGCATGCTGGTGAGCTTGCTGGTGGTAGGTGCGTCTACAAAAAGATTTAGGCTTTGGCTTTGGCAAATGAATGCGCCTCTGTCTGCAGCCATATCGATAAGCGCACGTTGTTTGATTTCCCAAACTGTTTTGTACACTTCTTTGATTTCATCGGGAATGTTGTCTATTTTTTGAATAGAACCGTTGTGAGAAATGATGCGTGTTTTCATATCATCATTCCAGAGGTTAAGCTCTACCAAATCTTTCAACAGGTGTTTGTTCACCACTACAAATTCTCCGCTTAGAACGCGACGTACATAGATGTTAGAGGTATATGGTTCAAAACATTCGTTGTTACCCAAAATTTGAGAAGTAGAAGCGGTTGGCATAGGTGCTACCAACAAAGAGTTGCGCACGCCATGTTTAATAACTTCTGCTTTGAGTGTGTACCAATCCCAACGCAGAGATGGTTCAACATTCCACATATCAAATTGGAAAATACCCTGGCTTACGGGTGAACCAGCAAAGGTTTCGTAGGCACCGTCTTTGATGGCCAAATCTTTACTGGCCGTCATAGCCGCAAAGTAGATGGTTTCAAAAATCTCACTATTTAATTTTTTAGCTGCATCGCATTCAAATGGCAAACGCAACAAGATAAATGCATCCGCCAATCCTTGTACACCAAGTCCGATAGGGCGGTGGCGCATATTTGAATTACGAGCTTCCTCAACAGGATAATAATTATTGTCGATGATCTTATTCAAATTCAATGTAGCCTGATAGGTTACTTCGTACAGTTTATCATGATCAAAAGCGCCGTCGATCACAAAACGAGGCAGCGCCAACGATGCGAGGTTACACACCGCTACTTCATCAGGTGAAGTATATTCCATGATCTCGGTGCAGAGGTTAGAACTTTTGATGGTACCCAGGTTTTTCTGGTTGCTTTTGTTGTTAGCAGCGTCTTTGTACAACAAGTAAGGAGTACCTGTTTCAATTTGTGCATCTAAGATAGCAAACCATAGTTCCTGTGCTTTCACTACTTTTCTTGCTCTTCCTTCTGCTTCGTATTTGGTGTACAATGCTTCAAACTCATCGCCATAGCAATCTTGCATGCCTGGTGCTTCGTTGGGGCAGAACAAGCTCCACTGGCCATCTTCTTCTACGCGCTTCATGAACAGATCGCAGATCCACATGGCGTAAAACAAATCTCTTGCGCGCATTTCTTCCTTACCGTGGTTCTTACGAAGATCGAGGAATTCAAAAATATCGGCATGCCATGGTTCTAAGTAGATGGCAAAAGCGCCTTTGCGTTTTCCACCACCCTGGTCTACGTAACGTGCGGTGTCATTAAACACACGCAGCATAGGAATAATACCGTTGCTGGTACCATTGGTACCGCCGATGTAGCTACCGGTTGCACGAATGTTGTGAATTGCTAAACCAATGCCACCGGCACTTTGAGATATTTTTGCGGTTTGTTTTAATGTATCGTAAATGCCTTCTATGCTGTCATCTTTCATGGTGAGCAGAAAACAAGAACTCATTTGTGGTTTTGGTGTACCTGCGTTAAACAGGGTAGGCGTGGCATGAGTAAACCAACGCTCACTCATGAGGTGATAGGTTTTGATGGCTTCTTCGATATCTGTTTTGTGAATACCGATGGCCACCCTCATGTACATGTGTTGGGGACGCTCTACTACTTTACCATCTAATTTAAGAAGATATGATTTTTCCAATGTTTTGAAACCGAAATAATCGAAACCATAATCGCGGTCATAGATAATGGTAGAATCTAACAATTCTGCATTTTCTTTGATGATTTCCCATACATCATCTGCGAGCAAAGGCAATACTTTTCCGGTTGTTGGATCTGTACAGTTGTACAGATTCTCCATGGTTTGAGAAAAACATTTGGTGGTATTTTTATGCAGGTTGCTCACTGCAATTCTGCTTGCCAGCAAAGCGTAGTCTGGGTGTTTCACTGTGAGTGAAGCAGCCGTTTCTGCAGCTAGGTTATCTAGTTCTGTAGTGGTTACGCCGTCGTATAAACCTTCAATTACTTTTTTTGCTACGTCAACAGCGTTTACAAAACGTCTGTCGAGGCTGTAACACAATTTTTCGATTCTGGCTGTGATTTTATCAAACTTAACCGTTTCTTTTTTTCCGTTTCTTTTTTGTACAACCATTGTAAATGATTTAAGGTCTTGTTTAGATTATTTTTCGTTTGTGAAGAAATGGTGGATGGTTTTTGGGGCTACAACCATTTCTTTTTATTGTTTATTAGCAGGAAGTTAAAAATCTTCATCAATGCTAAATGTTTGCGCTTCTTTGTTACCGCTCATAACGCCTGCTTTTTGATAATCGCCCACACGTTTTTCGAAGAAGTTGGTTTTTCCTTCCAATGAAATCATTTCCATAAAATCGAAAGGGTTAGAAGCGAGGTATCTTTTTGGATAACCCAGTTCGTCTAACCACCTGTCTGCTACAAACTCAATGTATTGTGTCATCAGGTCTGCGTTCATACCAATTAATTTTACTGGCAGTGCTTCAGTGATGAATTCTTTTTCGATTTCTACGGCGTCACCAATAATTTGGTACACTTCTTCCTGGCTCATTTTATTGCTGAGCATGCTGTACAACAAACAAGCAAATTCGCAATGCAATCCTTCGTCTCTGCTGATGAGTTCATTGCTGAATGTAAGTCCGGGCATTAAGCCTCTTTTCTTCAACCAGAAGATAGAGCAGAAGCTACCGCTGAAGAAGATACCTTCTACTGCGGCAAATGCTACCAGTCTTTGTGCAAAAGTTCCTTTCTCGATCCAACGCATTGCCCAATCTGCTTTTTTCTTTACCGCAGGAACGGTATCAATGGCGTGGAACAAGCGATCTTTTTCCATAGGATCTTTAATATAGGTATCAATAAGCAAGGCGTATGTTTCGCTGTGTATGTTTTCCATCATAATTTGGAATCCATAAAAGCAACGTGCTTCCGGCAGCTGCACTTCACTCATGAAGTTTACTGCAAGGTTTTCGTTTACGATACCATCGCTGGCTGCAAAGAATGCAAGCACGTGTGAAACGAAATGGCGTTCACCATCGTTGAGTGCGTTCCAATCTTTCATGTCGCTTCCGAGATCAATCTCTTCTGCTGTCCAAAAGCTGGCTTCGTGTTTTTTGTATTGTTCCCAAATTCTTGGATAGTTGATGGGAAGGATAACAAATCTGTCTTTGTTTTCTCTTAACAGTAATTCTTCTTGATGCGGCATTGTCATATTAATATATCATTTTGGCCTCTTTTACAGGCAGTTTACGTGTTTTTTTTGTTTGTTGATGAGGGTCGAGAAGCTGACTACGAGAGATGATGTCTTCGTATTTAATCAGTTTCAAGCCTTTCACCCGAAAGCGTTTCCACCTGGAGTATTACCGGCAGGTCTTCTGACTTAGCTTTCGTTTGATGCCTTCCCGTTAAGAACAACAGTGGCGGTGTTTACAAACGATTTTGGAATCAATTGATTTCCAGTGTGCTTTTACAGCTACGGGGATAGTTCCAGACTTTCACTGGATTCCCTTTTAGATACCCAATTCCTGAAAAAGGAAAGGTGTATACCGTTAATACCATACAACATTACTAACGAATATTAAATAATTGTAAAGGAATTATTCAGGTGCTGTTGAAAACTAATACAACCCTTGCTGGTACTACTTTTTTATTTTTTTTGGCCTAATTGTGCGCAAGTTTTTTTGGTTTGATGTAGATGCAATGTGGTGGCTGTTTTCAGGGCAAAATAGGGGGTGGGTATAAAATTTTGAGCACTTTTTTGTTGGTATACTAATTTTTGATTATAAAACATAAACCTCATTTTCTCCAATGTCATTCACCCAACAACTGTTTAAAAAATGGGCTTGATTTTACATATATCTCTCAAGCAAGCCATTAGAAATTGAAAAGCCGATATTGGTTGTTTTTGAGCTGAATACCAGTTGCGATTTTTACGATTAAACCAATGTGATTTATATAATATGCCAATATTTTATAAATCTTATCCCGAATGCTTTCGGGAGTAAATGCCGATGGTATCAAACAAATAGTACAATGAGGCGATAGCCGATATTG
>JBIIPY010000148.1:0-4072 GCA_044342365.1 Ferruginibacter sp.
TGGCAATAGCATTTTTAGTTGGCATTTTTCCAAAATCTTCTAATAATTTGGTCATCGATTGTACAATTTGATAATGATTATTTTCCCATAACTGGTTTTTAGTGTCCTCGGGTAATATCTCTTCTACTTGGTATAAAAGCACATCCCTGGCCTCCAGTTTTGTTTCATTTAATTTTTTTGTAAGTACTTGACCTAATAAATTCATTTCTTCATCATTTAAAATACCGATCACTTCGCTTTTAAGTATCTTACTTTTTGCAAAAAGATTTGCAATTTTTTTATCCGCTTCTGTCAACTTTTGTAAACCTTGTTTTTTTGCTGTCATTTCAAATATTATTTAAAGTGGTTAATAAATCCTGCCTGTGTAATGGTTTTTTCAGCCCCGCATTAAAACAAACTTCAGCACATTTTTTGTACTTCTCCTCCTCTCCTGCAAATGCATTGTTTGCATCTATAGCTTTTTTAATTTCTTTTAGGTATTCATCATTGTTGAGGCCGCCAATAGTGAAAGATTCCTTTTGAACTGTTTTAAACCGTTCACCACTTCGAACATTCATAATGTTTCTCAATCCGGCATTTAAAAGGTCATTGCTGCCATTATTAGGGACCTGCTTACAAGTAGAAGGACTGGCCTTTTTAATGGCCTGTTTCGTCTTAAAATGGGTTACAGCTAACGGCTCGGGGTTCTCTCGGATCATCATGTTTGCATCATAGGAAATGTATCTTAAATTTTCAGGTTTCTTCCCCTTGCTTTCGTCAGGTTTAATATCGTATGCTTTCAGTATTTCAAAGCAATGTTCTGCATAATCTGCAAGACGATGGGGTTCTGCAATTGCTGCGAGTGCATAAAATCCATAACCGGAACAGGACAGCCCGCAAAAGGCAATAAATGGTAGGCTGAAAACAGCCCGCTTCAACTCCTCCAAATTGTATTGGTTTATGTCGCCGTAATCAAAATCTAATTGCATTAAACCTGTCCTTTCAATTTCAACAACTTTGCCAGCGGCCTTGCATCCAAATAATGCAGCCGGTGTGAAACATTGCAAACCCTCTTTGAGGGGCTTTGCTTGAATTTTATAATCTGTTGCCGTTCTGTCAAGTTTTCTCAAACCAACTATCAATGGCAGGTCCCGAGCAAAGTCCGACATTAAAACGTCCCGATAAGAAGCAGAACGTCCAATGTTGTCGCTGTGAGTGCTATAAATAGATACTTGTTTTTGTAGCCAGTTACTTTCCATCCTACTTGTTTTTAGGTTAAATAATCAGTTTAATTTAACTACCCTCCCTTATAGATAAGGGAGGGGTTAAACCACTAAACCTGTTTAAGTTTAACAGCATCGGTTTAAACCGACTAATTATTAAACCGATGTTAAAAACCAAATGCCTTTTGCCCTGCCATATTATAGACAGGTTTCTTTTTTGGTACATCCGTTTTTATGATGTTTTGATTGTTGAGGTAATGGCTTACAAAGTCCTTTGCTTTATTGTCGCCAATGGTTTGACCGGTAATCAACTCAATTGCATTTTTGATATTTCTCCATAGTTCATTGTAACCCTGTTCTTTTTCAATATTGAAAACATGGTTTAAAATATCGGTGTGCGTCTGCTTCTCCATCGTTATGGGTGAAATACCTTTTTGTTTCTGTTCTCCTACTGCTTTCTTATCCTTCGAAGCTTTCTCAATTACAAAGTCTTTCATGATGTAAGGCATGCCCGATGGATCAACTGAAAAGGCAAACGGCATAAATTCCTTTTCTCGACAGTCAAGTGCTTTCACTAATGAAATGTTTTCATCGTCTTTGCTTTTTGACACTTCAACAACTGCATCCGCCTTTCTATGTGAGAAGCTACCCAGGTGCCCTAAAAGAGTGGCAACCGTCTTGTTGTAGTGTAGGACGCATACAATGTGAATGTTATAAATTTCAGTCCATTGCATAAGCTTCATGACAATGTTTTGCGCTTGCTTCGCTTCAAGTATTGGATCAACATCTAAATCAATGATTCCATCAATTGCCACAAAGTTTAAGTTTGGGGTAGTGGCAAGAATGGTGTCAATGACTTCCATCCGCTGCGAGGGGTCCAATGTTCTTAATGAATAAACTTCCAAATTTGAGGGATTCACCTTTTCAGATAGGTTGCATATTCTTTTACCTATCTGTTGGGCTTTATACCTGCTTTGCTCGGTGTCAAATATTATATTGATCCCTTCGCCTTCGCAAAAAAAATGGTCTTGAAATCGGCCTCTAATAGCCGCTGCCATCAACATTGATATTAAAAAGGACTTTCTACTTTTAGCGGCTCCAGTAACTATCGAAAAATTACCTTTTGTGAATAATGTCATCGGGTCCCCGAGGCTGGCAATTCGCATGGCAACTGGAGGAGGTGCTAAAACTTCCTTCAAGTCGATTTTACAAGACTGTATTCTTTCCTTTAATTCGGTTAATTGTTGCTGTTCTGTTTCATCAACAATATTTTCTTTGCCTTCAAAATGTTCCATTTTCAACAATGGAGCAGGCTTTTTAATTGCGTCCATCATTAGAAATTAAATTTTAATTGTGTTTGTTGTGGGAACCATTCCGGGTTGGTGGTCAGGTAGGCTGCTTTACATTTTGTCACCTTGCAATAAGTAATTTTAACTTCAACAAGCAACCCTGCTTTTTCCAATGACCTTTTTCGTCTGCAAAGTGAAGGACGGTAAATGTTCAATGCAGTTGCTGTCATTGTCGCCGTTGCAACATTGTTTTGCAGATACTCATAAACTGCTATTAATTCATTAATTTTGGGCTGCTGATTTCCTACATCATTCAACCCATTATCTGTTTTATTTGTCATAAAATAGTAGTGGGTTTTTTAGTGTGTGGAAACATAGGTGGCGGCTTCAACTTGCTTTACTGCAAAGCCAGTTTTGGCATTGGATAACATCCAGCTTTCCAGCTTTTCACGATCAAAAAATATGCTTTTGCCGTTGGGCTTACTGTAGGGTAATATCCCGGCGCTGGTTAGTTTATAAACATAGCTTTTTGCATAACCTAAATACTTACAACCTTGTTCAAAGGTTAATACTTTGTTGTTTGAGAAATCCATTTTTAATAAATTGAGAATTTAGAAAAATAGATAAGGCCTTATCTTGTAAACACAACAAAGGTCAATAAAGTGAGGGTGTAAGGTGGTTTAAGTAACAGTCGGGTAACAAGTAAGTAACATGTGTTACTTTTTTTTTAAGTGATTTTTTATGTAACGTTTTGCATCGTCAACGTTTGGCAGGTAATCTTCATTTCTTTTTGAAAATGTTTTATAGGTGGTTTTCAGGTAATCATTAAAGTATTCTAACAACTGTTTATCTGTGGGGTTTTGAATTTTCAACATGAAAGGTGTTTCTTTTATTGCCGTAATTAATCCGGTTAATTTCCCTACCCTGCCTTTTTTGGTATTGGGTTTACCGCTAATTGTTATTTCAAGATCTTCCAATAACCCCTTACATACATCAAATGCGTTGTTAGTATCATTAAAAATTGCAGCAAGATTAAGGCTGTTATTATTATCAAGTTTTTCCTTTTCAATTTCAGCATTAATTGCATCAATCTCTATTTGAATAACTCTATCAAAAAAAATTGGGTTGCTTACACCTATATTTCCGGATGCTGCCAATGTTTCTGCCGGTATGTTTTGTAAATATTCCTTTAATTCAATTTTACAAAATGCCAACTTTTTTGCCAGCGTTTCAATACCGGCCAGCTTCATTTTAAAATCATTTATCCTTTCCGGCGTTACTTCATTTTTATATGTATCAATGTACTCTACAGTAAAATTTTTATTGGGTTTATTATTACTTTTATTTTCAATTATATTGAACCATTCACCTAAACTTCTTTTTAAAGATTCTATTTCAACTCTCCCACAATGGCCGGACAATTTCCCCGCTGTTTCGATTAGTAAGGCCAATTGCACATCGGTTACACCATTATCAAAAATATTTAACTCAATAATCCGATTCTCAATTTTAGTAGAATAGTGGTTTAAGCTGTCCATCATTTTACGATAAAAAATTAATTCTGAAAATTCACTTTTTCTT
>JBIIPY010000069.1:0-14963 GCA_044342365.1 Ferruginibacter sp.
CCTCCTTAGTTATTGAATAAGTATTAGACTTTAATATATAAGTGTGTCTTAAAACAGCCTTTTTATGGTCATTGCCATCTTCTCCTTCTAATTCAGTTACAAGTGTAAATCCACCTTCAGTAGCTTTGTTATACCATTATGAATAAATATTTAGTCCAATATTTGCATATTTTGCCTCTGTTGGTGTTCCTTCTCCCTACTTATCGACAGCCACAATTAACACACGCCGCTGTTGGTGTTTTCACCAATAGCTCAACAATAAAGCACTAACAAATTATTTGTTTTAAGCGTGGGATTTTCCCCCTATTTACAAAACAAATTCCATATAAATTAGCAGATGATATTTCCATACCCCACAGAATGGCCTCAATATTTCACTGCCACCATCAAAGACTGGTTGCCAGTTCTTGACACAAATAAATATAAAACCATCATTATAGTTACTTCAGTTTACATTTTATGAAACAGGTGTACACAACTTTAATATGTTGACGCATTATATGGGTTGAAAAAGTAACACGCTTATGGTGGATGTGGTTGGAGATAACTCCAAACGACGACGTGTGATGGTTGTGTCTCTTTTTATTACAACATTAGTGAACTCCAACAGCGAAAAAAATCAGAAACTCAATGTGAGACAATGAAAGCTTCTATTCCTCCAACAATAAAATCTGTTCTTTTTTGTTCAGTATAATCCAGATTGATACTTACCCATTCGTATAAAAAATTTTCCTGTGAAATTTTTTGAAACTCATTTTTTAGATAGGCTCTCAAGTGGGAAGGCGAATTTTCTATTTCATCCCAAATAACATTTCTATTGTTCAACACATACACCATATCCTCAAAATCAGAGCTCATGCGACCATCTCCACCGCCTCTGCCCTTAAATGCTTCCATTTTAGAAGCTAGAAAGTAAACAGGTTCCAGTAGTTTAATGCTAAGGCCTTTAATTAATTGCTTTTCCATTGGTTTACTAAAACCCTCCTCATACCATTTGTTAGTAAATCCAAGCACTGTGCTACTTGTTGGCATTACATCAACTATGATTCCCTGAATTTTGAAGCGACAAATTATCCCAGATTCCTGGTCATTGACAAAACCCTTCTTACGCAATTGTTCTTCAATGGCTGCATATCCAGAATAATGAACCAACTCTACTAAAATATCAACATCATCTGTCGGCCTTACTTCGCTTGCTGGTCTATCCGTGTATAATGAAACAGTAGCGCCACCAACAAAAAGAACCGAATGGGTCATTTCGCCCAATGCTTCACAAACTGCTTTTATTCTTGTGATGTTTTGATAGTGACTCATGGCATTATTTCTTTTTCAAGTTCCTTTATTGCTATTTTTTTTTCACGAGCACGTCCTACGCGAATAACGTCTATACAGGCAAGCCATTTATATAGCTGTTCATCTTTACCTACAGCCAATGTTGCGCCATCGTAAAGCGGTGCAATTGATAGGCCTCTTGTAGTTCCCTGACCGTATGGCCATACATACTCCAATTCTGCGGTAATACGATTTTTAAAGAAAGGATGAGAGTGTCCTGTTGGAATTCCTGTTACCAATGTACCTGGAACCTGAGGAAAAACATAATGTAATCCATGCTGAATAAATTCAAGTAATGATTGGCGATGAACCCTTCGCCTACTCTCATCAATCAGCCCCGCAATATGACTACGGTTTAGGGATTCTGAAATTTCAGATATGCTAATAGACAATTCACTGGCCAAATCGCGATATTGCCAATCTTTTTTGTTGCAAGTCAGTATTTTTAGTAGGATAACGATATCCTGTGGTCGCATACCATTATGTGCTTTCATTACATAAAGATATACTATTGTTCGCGAATCGCAAACAGAGAACAAATTTTTTAATTTTTTAAAATGATTTTGCCGCCTTTTTGTTTGAGGTCTGTCTCACTGAGCGATGCAGCATTTTTGGGCATCGGCAAGCTCGCAAAAAGTTTTTCTCCAAAAGCTGGAATACATTCATGACAATCCTGTTAAAGCTGGTTTTACTTTGTACCCGGAAGCGTATCATTTTTCATCTGCAGCATTTTATGAAACGGGTGTCGATCATTTCAAAATGTTGACTGATAATATAGGTTGAAAAAAGACACTCTTAATGTCGATGTCGTTGGAGATAACTCCAACGACGGCGTGTGTGATGATTGAGTATGTGACTATCAGAAAATTATTTTCCTGCTCTATTAAGTAAATATTCATTCCTTTTAATCCACTTATCTGTACCCTCAAATTTCACCTCCTTAGTTATTGAATAAGTATTAGACTTTAATATATAAGTGTGTCTTAAAACAGCCTTTTTATGGTCATTGCCATCTTCTCCTTCTAATTCAGTTACAAGTGTAAATCCACCTTCAGTAGCTTTCTTAAACTCAATAATTTTGTCATTACCAAATAAATTGTCATTAATAAAAGTGGTGTCCTTTGAGTTTGCTTGTGGCTCATTGGGATATTCATATCCCATAATATAGCCATTCTTATTTTCGGTAAGACTAATCTTGATGTTGGCTGACATCGTATAAGGTTTGCCAGTAGAATAATCCAGATAGGTTAATTTCCCCTCCCAGCTACCAACTGAACCTAATAAATCATTGATTTGGACTGATTGTGCTTTTACAGTAAAGCATAGCAACAAAAACGCAGTTGCAAATAATATGATTTTCATGAAGTAAATATAATCAAAAGATGCAACTAGCCTAACTCACTGACAGACAAAGAAAAAGCCATCCGTCAGTTGACGGATGGCTTTTCCAGTGTGGCTCCCCCTGTTGGACTTGAACCAACGACCCTCTGATTAACAGTCAGATGCTCTAACCAACTGAGCTAAGGAGGAATATGCTTTTCACAACCATTTTTGATTGGGGTTGCAAAAATAAGGGTTTTTAGTTTTTACAAAAAAAATTTATCGTACTTATTTGAAAAACGAAAAGGGATTATTCTCCTCCATCACTAGATAAACACCATCTGCACGATCTTCGATGGGGTAGGTTTTTAAAAAATAACCCTGCCCACTGGTATTTCGTCCGTTTTGCAGCGAAAATTTATACCGATGCAGCGGACAAACTACATTGCCCAATGCATCTACATACCCTGCCGACATCTTCCCTCCTGCATGTGGACACTTGGCAGCACAGCCAAACAACAATTCTTTGTAACTACTGATGCAAATTTTTTTACCGGCTACTTCACATTCCGCCATGCCCTGCTCATTCAACCCTAACTCCAATCGGTGATCGGCAATCTTGTGCCAGGTATATTTTTTCTCAGAAGACATGCTGCAAACGGGGATGCTGGTTGGTGCTAATGCTGTTTATGGATCAATAAAAATACTCCGCTTTGTACGGGTACCTAATTTGGTACATCTCCCGTACTTTGTTTAAAATGGTTTGGCGCAACATATCTAGGTTCGTGCGCTGCACAGCAGACACAAATACACAGTTGCCTTTGGTTTCTTCCTGCCAGCGTTCTTTTAATTCTCTCAAAATGTCATGCTTTACTTCGGGTTCTAACCACTCGTCAAACACTTCTGATTCGAATTTGTCCATCTTATTAAAAATAGTAATCGTTGGTTTTTCTGCAGCACCTAATTCAGCCAATGTTTTATTCACCACGGTTAGTTGCTCTTCGTATTGTGGATGCGATATGTCTACCACATGCAACAGCACATCGGCTTCTCTTACCTCATCTAAAGTGCTCTTAAAGCTTTCTACCAAATGATGCGGCAATTTGCGAATGAACCCTACCGTATCGCTCAGTAGGAAGGGCGTCTGCTCAAACACCACTTTGCGGGTAGTTGTATCCAACGTTGCAAACAACTTGTTTTCTGCAAACACTTCGCTTTTACTCAAGGTGGTCATCAGGGTAGATTTGCCCACATTTGTATAACCTACCAAGGCCACTCTTATAAATTCGCCGCGCTCTTTGCGCTGGGTAAAAGATTGTTTGTCTATATCTGCCAGTCGCTTGCGCAACAGACTGATCTTGTCTTTCACGATACGACGATCCGTTTCAATTTCGGTTTCACCTGGGCCCCTCGTACCTACACCACCCCCTTGCCGTTCTAAGTGCTTCCACATACCTCTCAACCTCGGGAGGATATATTGGTATTGCGCCAACTCCACCTGGGTTTTTGCCTGGGCGGTTTTGGCCCTGCTGGCAAATATGTCGAGAATCAAATCACTTCTATCAATGGTTCTTACATTCAGTGCTTTTTCGATATTTTGAATTTGAGAACCGGTGAGTTCATCGTCAAAAATAACGAGGGTAATATCGCCCTTCAATAAAAGAAAATCTTTTATCTGCTCCAGCTTGCCCTTACCCACAAAGGTTTTGCTATCGGGATGTTTTAATTTCTGTGTGAACCTTTTTACGCTCAAAGCCCCCGCCGTTTCTGCCAAAAACGATAGTTCGTCCATGTATTCATTTACCTGCTGCTCGGTTTGGTCGGG
Organism: Ferruginibacter sp.; assembly: GCA_044342365.1. Classification (GTDB taxonomy): domain Bacteria; phylum Bacteroidota; class Bacteroidia; order Chitinophagales; family Chitinophagaceae; genus Ferruginibacter. The sequence continues at coordinate 4,478 of JBIIPY010000069.1, forward strand.
CTGCACCAATCCAACCAGTATGGCAATTTCTTCTTGTTGTAATTGTACCTTTTTTTCAATCATATTGTTGCTGTTCGGCAGTGAAATTATTTGTCATTGCACTTTTATAAAACTACAAACGTTCCGGCGATCACCGGAACGTTTTCACTATTATTTTTATTCACTGCTTCGCAATACGTTTATTTGTTGGTAACAATTTTTGATTTTTTTGAAGCATCGATCCATTTTTCCATCACTTCACAGCTTTGGTACGCTGGATCTATCATGAGGTAATAGGTTTTAATTTTCTTATTGAACCAGTCTTCCAATGCATTTTCTTTTTTCTCTTCCAGCGCTCGTATAGCTACTTTGCTATAATCGTCTTTTAGATTTTCTCTGTGTGGCTCCGACTTCGACTTTAGGTACAAAAAACGTACCCCTTTTTTACCACGTTCATCTGCATATTCCAAAGGCTGAGAATACTGTCCGACTTTTAAATCTTTTAGTATGGTTACTACACCAGGATCTAGCTGATCGATGGTTAAAAAAGTACCGTTTGGCCCTAACATATAACCACCTGCATTTTTGGTGTAATCGTCTTCACTGTTTTGTTCCACTGCTTTTCCAAAATCTATGACACCTGCTACTAATTTGGCACGAACAGAATCTAGTTTATCAAGTCCTTCTTTCATTTCGTAGCTTGTAACCTGTGGTATCTTCAATATATGCCTTACCACTGCATCATCACCCGCCCTGTTTACCATTTGGATGATGTGCCAGCCAAACCTTGTTTTAAAAGGTTTGCTAATTTGACCTTCTTTTAAGGTAAAAGCTTTTGCCAACCAAGTACCATCCATTTCTTTAGAAGTGCGGTTTACTTCATACTGACCCCGGTTTTGTTTTACACCAGGATCTTCTGAGTTACGATCGGCCACAATTCTAAAATCTTTACCTGCTTCAATTTCTGCTTTGTATTCGTTTAGTTGCGCAATGGCATAATCTTCGGCTTCCTTGCTTGCTTTGGAATAAATAACGATTTGTCCAATTTCTACCTCACTTTCGTAAAACGACAAACTATCTACTGGTATTTTATCAAAATATCCTTTCACTTCATTGGGTGTAATCTTTACATCCCCCACAATTTTGTCGCGCATGGCAGATGCCATTTTCTGATCGCGGATACCGGTTTTAAAATCGTCTTTTAATTGATACACCGATTTGCCTGCCACTCTTTCTAACTCTTCTACAGAACCATATTGCTGAATGAAATAACGAATACGTTGATCGATATCTGCATCTACTTCTTCATCGGTTACCGGCAACGAATCTTTTTCTGCCTGCAGTACCAATGCTTTTACACCAAGTGCCTGCTCTAGCACATAACAATTGGCATTGGCGGGCGCTTCAATACCTTGGCGCTGCATATCTATCAATGCATTGTCGATATCTGTTTTTAAAACGATTTTGTCTCCCACGATGGCCACAATTTTATCAGCCATTATTTTTTGGGGTTGCGCCATCACCGAAGTAGCAGCACAAAAACAGAGGAGGGTAAATAAAAATTTGTATTGATTCATGATCATCTAAATTCCTTTGGTTGAATGTAGTTCAAAAATAACGGGCATCGCGGGTCGTTGGGCATTGCAGCTTTCATTTAACAAAAAATTGTAGTGCTGACCACTACAATTTTTTGTTTTTACCCGCTGGTGAAAGTTGGTTTATAATGTACGTTTAACTTCTATTTCTTCGAATGCTTCTACGATATCACCAATTTTAATGTCGTTGTAGTTTCTGATCACCAAACCACACTCCATATTGGTGCTTACTTCTTTAGCATCATCTCTGTAACGTTTCAAACTGGCCAGTTCACCGGTGAAGATCACGATACCATCTCTTACCAAACGAATTCTGTTGTTTCTGGCAACTTTGCCGTCGAGTACAAAACAACCGGCCACAGTAGCCTTGTCAAATTTGTAGGTCTCTCTGATCTCAATGTTACCAAGGATCTTTTCTTCTACCGTAGGTTCCAACATCCCTTCCATCGCACTCTTAATTTCTTCGATGGCGTTGTAAATGATAGAGTACATTTTGATCTCGATCGATTCAGCTTCGGCCATTCTTGCTGCCTGAATACTTGGACGAACGTTAAAGCCGATGATGATGGCATCCGATGCGTTGGCGAGGGTTACATCACTTTCGGTGATGGCACCTACTGCCTTGTGAATTACTTTGATCACAATTTCTTCGGTACTTAGTTTCTGCAATGAATCACTCAATGCTTCTACCGAACCATCCACGTCACCTTTGATGATCACGTTCAGTTCTTTAAAGTTACCCAATGCCAAACGACGACCAATTTCATCGAGCGTAATATGTTTTTTCGCTCTCATGCCCTGCTCACGCAGTATCTGACCACGTTTGTAAGCTGTTTCTCTTGCGTCGCCTTCGTTCTCAAAAACCTTAAAGGTTTCACCTGCCTGCGGAGCGCCATTCAAACCAAGAATCAATACTGGTGTAGATGGCGGCGCTACTTCGATGCGCTGGTTGCGTTCGTTGTACATCGCTTTTACTTTACCAAAGTGCTGTCCTGAAACAATCATATCACCCTGCTTCAGTGTACCATTTTGTACCAGGATGGTTGCCACATATCCACGTCCTTTATCAAGCGATGCTTCAATGATGGTTCCACTACCTTGTTTATTGGCATTGGCTTTTAGTTCGAGGATATCTGTCTCAAGCAAAATTTTCTCGAGCAACAAATCGATATTCAATCCTTGTTTCGCACTTATTTCCTGACTCTGGAATTTACCACCCCAGCTTTCTACCAGGATGTTCATTTGCGACAATTGTTCTTTGATTTTTTCTGGATTGGCCCCGTCTTTATCTACCTTATTGATGGCGAATATCATTGGAACGTTGGCTGCTTGCGCATGCGAAATGGCTTCTTTTGTTTGAGGCATTACCGCATCATCCGCCGCTACTACGATCACCGCAATATCGGTTACTTTGGCACCACGTGCACGCATGGCGGTAAACGCCTCGTGACCCGGTGTATCTAAGAAGGTGATGGCCCTGCCATCTTTGGTAGTTACCTCGTACGCACCAATGTGCTGGGTAATACCACCAGCCTCTCCGGCAATTACGTTGGTATGTCTGATATAATCGAGCAAAGAAGTTTTACCATGATCTACGTGACCCATGATGGTTACAATAGGCGCTCTTGGTTCTAAATCTTCCGGATCATCTGTATCGTCTACATCTTCCAATTCGGCCGCATCTTCAACGCCTATAAATTCTACTTCATAATTAAATTCGCTTGCTACCAGTTCAATCACATCCGCCTCCAAACGTTGGTTGATAGATACCATGATGCCAAGGTTCATACACTTACTGATGATATCTGCAAAACTCACATCCATCAAACCAGCCAACTCACTTACAGAAATAAATTCTGTTACCTGCAGTTTGTTGTTCTCCATTCCTTCAGCACCATTCTGCTCGGCCATCTCTTCTCGTTTGGCTTTGCGGTATTTGGCTTTGAGGCTTTTGCCACGTCCGCCCGACCCCGCCAGTTTGGCTTGGGTTTGTTTCAGTTTTTCCTGTATCTCTTTGGCGTCAATGGTTTTGTCTTCTCTGCGGCCACCGGTGTTGCTGTTGGCATTGCCTTGACCTGGTCTTGCAAAACGGTTGCTTCCGCCACCCTGTTGTGGACCTCTATTGGGAGCACCGCCTGCATTTCTGTTATCTGTTCCCGCCGGAGGCCTGTTGCCACCTGGTCCTGGTCCGCGGTTATCGCCTCCTTGGTTGGGAGCACCCGGTTTTTTCTGTATGGGAATGCGTTTGCGTTTGTGCTTTTCGTCGTTGTCTTTTTTAGGACGGGTATCGTTGTCGACAGGTAGGTTGATTTTGCCCATGATTTTTGGACCAGTCAATCTTGCCGCCAGAATGTTTTCAATTTTTGCAGGAGCATCTACCTCTGATTCCTCCACCTCTGGGGCAGGTGCTTCAATAACAGTTGCTTTAACTGGTTCTTCTACAGCAGGCTTTCCTTTTGCTGGAGGGGGCTTGGTTGCATCCTTTGCAGGTGTTATCTGCTTGTCTGTTTTGGGTGCTGTAACCGGAGCATCGTCTTTTTTCTTCACCGATTTTTTTGGTCGAGTACTTGAGTCTATTGAATCGAGGTCGATCTTGGACATTACTTTCGGACCTTCCAATTCTGGCGCCTCAATTTTTGTGATATAGCTCTCTGGTTCCTTTACAGCTACTGGCGTTTCAGGTACTTCTACCACAGTAGGGGCAACTTCCACTACAACGGGGGCTGATTTTTCCACAACAGGTATTTCTTCCACCACTGGCGCAGAGGATGCTACCGATTCTGGCGCTAGCAATACTTCCGCAGGCTTTTCGGCTGTTTTAGCTTTTCCTTTTTCTTCTTTCTTCTTAAAAGAAAGATCTTCTTCATCTTTCTTCTTTTTAGCATCTGAAGAAGCGCCTTTCGGCAAGTCTATCTGCTCCGCTTTTTGACGGGCAGCTTTGTCTTGTTGAAACTCTCCCTGCAGCACCCGATACATATCTTCCGATAGTTTGGTACTGGGCTTCAGGTCGTCGGCATTAAAATTCTTCGACACAAGGAAGTCGATCAAGGTATTGGTCCCGATGTTAAATTCCTTGGCCGCGGCCATCAATCTTGGTGTGTTTACTTCTGACATTCTTTGTTTTTTGCACCTACTTACAGGGTAAATAAACTGCTATTAGCTGTTTTTATGATGAAATGTTCCAGCCATTTTATCTGGACACAATTCTTATTCTTTTTCAAATTCTTCTTTCAAAATTCTTCTCACGTCTTCGATGGTTTCTTTTTCCAGGTCTGTTCTGCGTTCTAATTCTTCAGGAGTAAGATCTAGCACACTGCGCGCGGTATCGCAACCTACACGCTTCAGTTCTTCAATTACCCATTCTTCAATTTCATCGCCGAACTCTTCCAGGTCGATGTCGTAATCACCTGTTTCATCTTCAGTATCGCGGAACACATCAATTTCATAACCGGTGAGTTCACAAGCCAGTTTGATGTTTACCCCGCGGCGGCCAATGGCCAACGACACCTGATCGGGTTTGAGGTACACATTTGCGTGCATTTTCTCATTATCCAATTCGATGCTGGTGATTTTTGCAGGCGTCAAAGAACGTTGAATCAACAACTGCGAGTTAGCAGTATAATTGATCACATCTATATTTTCATTTTTCAATTCTCTCACGATGCCATGAATACGGCTACCCTTCATGCCCACACAAGCGCCAACCGGATCAATTCTGTCATCATAACTTTCCACGGCCACTTTGGCTCTTTCTCCCGGATCTCTTACGATTTTCTTTACAACAATAAGGCCATCAAAAATTTCTGGCACTTCAATTTCCAATAATTTTTCGAGGAACAAAGGACTTGTTCTAGAAAGGATAATAACAGCCTGGTTGTTTTTAAGTTCTACCTTTTTTACAACGGCGCGTACGTTTTCTCCTTTTTTGAAATAATCGGCAGGGATTTGTTCAGATTTTGGCAACAACATTTCATTGCCATCTTCGTCTAAAATCAACACTTCTTTTTTCCAAACCTGGTAAACTTCCCCACTAACGATTTCGCCTACACGATCTTCGTATTTTTTGATAAGGATGTTTTTCTTCAAATCGTTGATGCGAGCAGCCAAGGTTTGTTTACCGGCCAAAATAGCGCGGCGACCAAACTCTTTTTGTATATCTACTGCTTCATACAATTCTTCACCAACGCTGTAATCGGGTTCAATTTTGATAGCATCTTTAAGTTCAATTTCAGTAAGGGTGTTGTACAGATCATCATCATCAACGATGGTGCGACGACGAAAGATTTCCAGATCCCCTTTTTGGTCATTTACAATCACGTCAAAATTATCGTCGCTGCCATACTTTTTGCGGATCAATGTTTTAAACACATCTTCCATCACTTTCATCAACGTAGGACGATCGATGTTTTCAGCTTCTTTAAATTCCTGAAACGAGTCAATTAAGTTAATACTTGCCATAATCTTACCGGCTTTTCAGATGTTATTCTGAAACCCCAGCCGGTACCAGGGTTTTTGTTGATTAAAATTTTATTAGAACTTTAGTTTGTTTGATGATTTCAAAAGGGATTACTTCTTCTTTTACCACTAATTTTTTTCCCTTTCCTTCCGAGGATACTACAGTGATGTTTTCTTCTGTTACTTCCTGCAAAGGCCCCGTAATGGTTCTTTCATCGGCTGTAATCACTTCCACATCTCTGCCTTTGTTTTTGTAGTATTGGCGTATTTTTTTTAACGGTTCCCCAATGCCAGGACTGGATACTTCGAGTGAAAAATCGCCATCTGGATAAATCCCCATTTCCTCCATCATCTTGTAGAGCGCCCTGTTTATTTTGATGCATTTTTCAATGCCCAAACCTCCGTCTGCGTCTAAAAATATTTTGATATTGTTGATCGGTTTTACCTTGATCTCTATTAAAAAAATATCGTCTGTCAGCAATGGAAGCAACAGCTTCTCAACGGTTGATATCTGATTTTCATTACTCATGGTGCTGTAAAAAGCGGAAGGGAACAACCCTGTTCCCTTCTTTTTTTTTCTTATTTCCGTTGCAAATATAGTAATTACCCTGTTATCCTCCAAACATTCGGGCAATCCATTACTCAAAAATTAACAGCAATATATTTTGGTGACTTTATAACTTTGCGCTATGAATATTTTTAAAGTCTTGTTTCAGATTTTTATGTTGTACATGATGTACAAGCTGGTATTTGATTTTATCATTCCTGTTTACCGTGCCAGCAAGCGCATGAAAAACCAGGTGGGGCAGATGCAACAAAAAATGCAGGAGCAGTATCGCCAGCAACAGGCAGCACAGGAACGTGCCCAAACAACTGCTGCCAACAGCCCGCTTACCAAAAACGAGGGCAGGGTAGACAAGGATTATATTGATTATGAGGAACTTAAGTAATCAGGCTCGCTTCCTTTAGAAATAAGGCAGTGCTTCAATTTTTTCTCCGGCAAGCAATAAATGGGTTTGGAAGCCGAGGGCTGATGCCGCCTCAATGTTGTTGTAACTATCGTCTATAAAAATGGTTTCGGCTATTTCCAAACCGGCATCTGCCGCTACAAATTCATAAATGTCTGCATTGGGTTTGCGCAATCCCACTTGGTGAGAATAGTAGGCTTTGTGAAAATAATTATCCAGCGAATCTTCTCCCGTGCTTTTGGTAAAAATGGTTTGAAAGGCCTGCCAATGAATGTCATTGGTATTGCTGAGTAAAAAAATATTGTAATCTTGTTTCAGTTGGCGGAGTTTGGCCAAGCTTTCCGTCCTAAAATCGAGCAACATGGCATTCCAGGCGGTTTGCAAATCTTCTACCCAAATGGGTTGGGCAGCTTTGGCGAGCAGGCTGTTGTAAAAATCTTCGTTGCTAATGTTGCCCGTTTCCAATTTGCTGAATATTTCATTGGCTGTGTATTGGGTGTACATATTGTTGAAGTCGTGAAAGCCAAGCTGTTCAAAAGCGTCGGCAGTTTTTTGGTAGTTGATATTGAGCAGTACGCCCCCAAGATCGAAAATGATATTCTTAATTTGGTTCATGATTTTTTAAACAGCTTTCGGCAAATATCAGATTTTACTAACAACTGAAGCTGCCAAGTAAAAACTAAGCGATTTAAAAAGATGTTTGAAAAATTCAAAGTTTGCTTGCACTTTCAATTTATTCCCTAAATTTCCTCAAAGAACAATTTTTGTTCTAAGGTCTAAAGCGCAGTTGGTTAGAGCATCCCGACCTAAGGTCGGGAGAGTCCCAGCTCGATTAACATATTCACTCTTTTTAGAAGAGAAATATAAAATTCAAAGCTTCCTTGCACTTTCAATTTATTCCCTAAATTTGCACCCTCAAAGAACAATTTTTGTTCTAGGGCCTATAGCTCAGTTGGTTAGAGCATCCCGACCTAAGGTCGGGAGAGTCCCAGCTCGATTAACATATTCACTCTTTTTAGAAGAGAAATATAAAATTCAAAGCTTCCTTGCACTTTCAATTTATTCCCTAAATTTGCACCCTCAAAGAACAATATTTGTTCTAAGGCCTAAAGCGCAGTTGGTTGGAGCATCCCGACCTAAGGTCGGGAGAGTCCCAGCTCGATTAACATATTCACTCTTTTTAGAAGAGAAATATAAAATTCAAAGCTTCCTTGCACTTTCAATTTATTCCCTAAATTTGCACCCTCAAAGAACAATTTTTGTTCTAGGGCCTATAGCTCAGTTGGTTAGAGCACCTGACTCATAATCAGGGGGTCCCAGGATCATGCCCTGGTGGGCCCACAGACTAGTAAAGGGTTTCAAGCCATAAGGTTTGAAACCCTTTTTTCATTTGCATACCACCCCTCGCACATGTGTTCGGCTTCAGCCGATCACATGTGTGTACCAATTCGTCCCGTTTAGAACGGGAATTCAGAGGAACGCACTTCGAGAACCAACGAATTGTTCAATCCCATTTAAATAAAGGACAGTTTTTCATGCGTGGATGATAATATTCATTATCTGCACTTAATTATTAATGAACATGGGTTTCGCTCTATAGGGCATTTGTGGTCTCAACTCAGCCCTATCTGTAAACTTGTTAGCGATTGATTTATATATTTATACTACTTCTAGGCTCCACTAGTTGTTAATGTAAAGGTGATATTGAGTTAACACAATGGTAATGTGGTAAGGCTAGTTTGCGCAAAAAATATGAAACTATGAATCAATTAAAGTGCATTTATTTATTATTGATTACAGCAACCCTATTTTCTTGCAGTAAAGATGATATAGCTCCACCATTAGAAAACACTCAGAATGAAGATTTAAGTGGTTATACAGAAATAGCCTCTATCAATTTAGGTGGCGTTGGTGCTGCAGAAATTACCGCTTTTGATCCAGAAACCGATAGATTGTTCGCAGTAAACAATAGTGCTGAAAACAAGATCGATGTAATAGACATGAGCAATCCAGCTAGTTTAACTGTAATAAGATCTATTGGCATGCTTCCATATGGTGGGTATGTAAACAGTGTTGCCGTTAGTAATGGTAAATTAGCAGCAGCCATTGAATCAACGAATAAGCAGGCTAATGGTAAAATTGTTGTGTTCAATACCTCCACCTATGCCGAAATTAAATCAATCAACGTTGGTGCTTTGCCAGACATGGTTACATTTAGCCCCGATGGCAAATACATCATATCTGCAAATGAAGGTGAGCCAAGTGCCGACTACCTTACTGACCCAGAAGGAAGCGTTTCTATTATTAGAGTGTCTGATTATTCTGTAATAACTTTAAATTTCTCCTCTCTTCAAAGCCAAATTGGTCTTCTCGCTGCTAACGGATTTAGAATTTTTGGGCCAGGTAAAAATTTCATTAAAGATATAGAACCAGAGTATGTGACAGTGTCTGATGATTCAAAAACAGCCTATGTTACACTTCAAGAAAATAACGGAATTGCCGAAATTGATATTGCATTAGCAACCATCAAAAAAATTACACCTCTTGGATTTAAAGATTATTCTTTAGCCGCTAATCCAATTGACGCAAGTGATAGAGACAGTAAAATTGAATTTGGAAACTATGCTAAAGTTTACGGCATGTATCTGCCTGATGCGATTGCCTATTTCAATTACAATGGAACTCCGTATTTATTTACAGCAAATGAAGGTGATTCTAGAGAATATACTGCATTTACAGAAATGAAAAGAGTAAATGCGATTGCATTAGATGCAACAAATTTTCCAACAGCGGCAACGCTTAAAACGGATGCAATTTTAGGAAGATTAAATGTAACTACCACTTTAGGTGACCCAGATGCTGATGGTGATTTTGATGCTTTATATTCCTTAGGTGCTAGATCATTTAGTGTTTGGAATGCCATAACAGGTAGTCAAGTATATGATAGCAAAAATGAACTTGATGTAAAAGCAAAGGAATTAGCTATTTATGATGATAATAGAAGTGATGACAAATCGGTAGAGCCAGAATCAGTATGCATTGGAAGAGTTGGTAGTAAAAATATTGCAATCATTGGTTTGGAAAGAGCAGATGCCTTTGCAATCTATGATATAACCAATCCAACTACGCCAGTATTTATTAAAATGTATAAAACAGGGGACGCACCAGAAGGTCTCCTTTTCATTCCTGCTTCCAAAAGTCCAATTAATCAAAGTTTAATTGTAACGAGTAACGAAAATGATGGAACAGTCAAAATATACAAAACAACAATATTATAAAAAGTAAATAGTTGCTCACAGAAAAAAGCAATAGTAAAAAGGTCTATGCAATTAAATGCATAGACTTTTTTTTTATTTGACTGATTATACCGATTGGACAAACAATATAGTCCAATATCGGCTATCGCCTCATTGTACTATTTGTTTGATACCATCGGCATTTACTCCCGAAAGCATTCGGGATAAGATTTATAAAATATTGGCATATTAT
>JBIIPY010000149.1:0-3934 GCA_044342365.1 Ferruginibacter sp.
CAATACTTCCATCAACGAAGCACATCATTTTTTAAAAGAAACCAATTGGTTGTTGCTTACCCTCGGTTCGGCTTTTGTGTACGAATTGGCATCCAAAAAAATTGTAGCCAACTGCCACAAAGTACCCACCGACAAATTTGCCAAACGATTGTTGAGCACCGAAGAAGTGGTGACCACACTCGATATAATGATCTACCGGCTCAAACAATTCAATCCTGAAATAAAAATTATTTTTACCATCAGTCCGGTGAGGCACCTGCGAGACGGATTTGTAGAAAACAACCGGAGTAAGGCCACCCTCATCCATGCCGTGCATCACATGGTTGATAAATTTGAAAACCTGTTTTATTTTCCGGCTTACGAGTTGGTGATAGATGATTTACGCGATTACCGTTTTTTTGCCGAAGACATGGTGCATCCCAATTATGCAGCCACTAATTATGTATGGGAAAAATTTTCAGAAGCTTGTATCGATGAAGAGAGCTGCCAGTTGATGAAAGCGTTGTTTACCCTTCAGGCAGCCTTCGCACACAAACCATTTCAGCCAGCATCTGCTGCACATCAAACTTTTCTTCAAACGAACTTGCAAAAAGCAAAAGCGCTTCAGGCAACCCATCCTTACATTGATTTGGAGAAAGAGATCCGCTTTTTTGAGTCATGAAATAGCAGCATCCATTTTTTTTAATGGATTCTATCGCCCCTTACTTCCTCGCTGGACATCAATTCTTTTTCATATTGAAGCCATTCCTGCCAACGTTTGCGCACTATTTTTTTATCGAGGTAATGTTCTGCCAATGAAATGAATAAAGTGTAATGACCGGCTTCGCTTTCCATAAAGCGGCGGTAAAATTTTCGCATGTATTCGTCGTCCAAGCCTTCGCTCAATCTTTTAAAACGTTCGCAGCTGCGGGCTTCAATCAACGCCATGATAAGCATCTGGTCTAAAAAACGTTCGTTGGGGCCGCCATCTTTTTTTTGAAATTGCAACAGTTTGTTTACATACACATCTTTGCGTTGTTTACCCAGTGGTAGGTTTCTTTTTTTGAGTTCTGCCAGCACTGCCCTGAAATGCCCCCATTCTTCTGTTACGATGGGGCTAAGTTCATCTACCAACAAAGCCTTCTCCGAATTTTTGGTAATGAGGGTAATGCAGGTGGTAGCGGCTTTTTGTTCGCAATACGCATGATCTGTCAATATTTCATCCAGCTGCATTTCCGCTAAATTTACCCAACGTGGATCGGTAGGCAACTGCAGCCCAAGTATATTTTTCACATCAATGTTGATTTCCATATTCATGGCTGCAAAATTAATATTTACTTAAGTAATTTAAATTGTATAATTTTCGGTTAATAAATTCTGATATGAGAATAATTCCCTTTTCGATTGCAGCGGTCATCACCACCGCATTCATCCTTCTGTTTAATACCAAGCTCGTATTGAAAGCCCCCTTGGGTAAATTGTTGTCGCCCCAGCATGGCATTTGGCAAAATGCGGAACCAGCGGATGCCGATTTTTCAACAACGTTGAACTTCGATCAGCTGAAATCTAACGCCAGTGTTTATTTTGATGAGCGATTGGTGCCACACGTTTTTGCAGAAGATGAAAACGATGCCTATTTCATACAAGGTTATTTGCACGCCAAATTTAGATTGTGGCAGATGGATTTTCAAACCATGGTAGCCGGTGGAAGAGCCGCAGAGGTAGTGGGAGAAGTAGCGTTGAACCATGACCGGGAGTTCCGTCGTTTGGGAATGGTGTACGCCGCAGAAAATTCCTTGAAAAAGATGGAAGAAGATCCTACCATCAAAGCCAGTTGCGATGCATACACTGCTGGCGTAAATGAATACATCAATTCTTTGTCTAAAAGTGCCCTGCCCATCGAATACAAATTGTTGGGTTATGTGCCAGAACAATGGAGCAACCTGCGCACTGCCTTGTTTTTAAAATACATGTCGTACGATCTGGCCGCACGTGACAATGATTTTGAATTGACCAACGCCCGTCAGTTTTTTAAACCAGAAGATTTTTTACAACTCTATCCCACCATTCAAGATTCTTTGGATCCAATTATACCAAGGGGTACGCTGTTTGCTGATCCTGCCATCAAACCCATTAAACCGGCTAGTGCCGATTCACTTTATTTCAAAGAGGCCATTGCCGTTGATAAATTATTGAATCCTGATAAAGAAAATGGCAGCAACAACTGGGCCGTGGCTGGTAGCAAAACTGCAAGTGGTGCACCTATACTTGCCAATGATCCCCACCTGGGCTTAAACCTACCCTCCCTTTGGTATGAAATGCAAATTTCTACACCCAGCTTCAATGCTTATGGTGCCAGTTTCCCCGGTTCACCCAGTGTGATTATTGGATTTAATGACAGCACTGCTTTTGGTTTTACCAACGGAGGAAGAGACGTGCGGGATTATTTCGAAATTGAATTCAAAGACGATGCAAGGTCTTCTTATAAATTTAATGGCGAATGGAAAAAAACCGAGTTCCGTTACGAAGTCATCAAAGTAGCCGGTAAACCAGATTATTTGGACACAGTTGCTTACACCATTTTTGGACCGGTGATGTTCGACAAATCTTATTCAGGAAAAAGAACAGGCAATACAAAAAATTATGCAGTACGTTGGAAGGCCCATGACATCAGCAATGAATTGTTGATATTCAATCAGCTAAATCACGGAAAAAATTATGCCGATTACCAGGCTGCTGTGGTGAACCTTCATACACCCGGACAAAACGTGGTGTTTGCTACAAAGTCGGGAGATATTGCCATTCGCACACAAGGTGAATGGCCTGCAAAATGGGAGCGTCAGGGCGATTTTATCATGCCGGGTACCGATAGCAGTTACATGTGGCAAGGAATGATTTCTGATGCGGAAACACCTTTTCAATACAATCCTATCCGAGGTTTTGTGAGCAGTGCCAACCAACGCCCTGTAGATGCAACCTATCCTTATTACCTGGGATACGAATACCCAAGCCCGAGGGGGGTGATCATTAATAGAATGTTGGCTGATACCAATAAATTCACACCTCAGTCAATCATGAAAATGCAAACAGACAATTACAATGTGTTTGCAGAAATGGCTCGACCCGTTTTTCTAAAAAATATTCAACAGGATCAATTATCAGCAGAAGAAAAAAAATATTTCAACATGCTGGCGCAGTGGAACCTTCGCAACGATGTAGATGCAAAAGGCGCTACACTCTTTGTGAAGCTTTGGAATACTTTTTACCAGAAAGTATATGAAGATGAATTTGCAAAAGCACCGCAGCCCATCTTAATGCCTTTTGAAAGTACGTTGTTAGAAGGGTTGTTAAAAGACAGTGCCTATAAATTTGTTGACAATATTGAAACACCCGTAGTTGAAACGCTCGGAGATTTATCTACTGCCTGCTTTAAATCGACTGTGGCTTTGCTGAAAGACCTTGATGCAGGCAAAGGCGAAAAAATGGAGTGGGGTACTTTCAAAGCCACAAGGGTAAATCATCTGGCGCGTATAGCACCATTCAGTCGGTTTAATTTACCCATCGGAGGTGGAACTAATATTATCAATGCTACCCGCGAAGATCATGGTCCTAGTTGGAGAATGGTAGTGCACCTTACTGCCGAAACCGAAGCCTACGCTATTTATCCGGGAGGGCAGAGTGGCAACCCGGGCAGTCGGTTCTATGATAATTTTGTAGACGATTGGGCAGCAGGTAAATACTATCGTTTGTGGATGATGAAAAAAGAAGAGGCAAAAAACGAACGCGTTAAATGGGTGATGCAATTCAATAAAAAAGCATCGTAATCATTGAACCTTTAATAAAACAACTCGAAAATTATTAAACAAATTATCATGAGATTTTTATCTTCTTTTATATTGATGGCAGTGTTGAGTTTTGCTGCAGGCCTGTTTCTTCCTTGGTGGATTGTTGCTAT
>JBIIPY010000070.1:0-14524 GCA_044342365.1 Ferruginibacter sp.
GGCAGTTAGGATCTTGCTCAGTCTTTCCGGTTCAATCTTCGATGGCAGGTATTCACTCAGCCAGTTATAAGAAATAGTCATTGATTCATATAATTAGGGCAGCAAAGATAGTTTTTTCGGGTCTATCTGTAGCAGGGTTTTCAACTATAGGATATCCGCTTTTTAAACTATTGTTTTTGACCCAAAAAAACAAAGTGAAAAAATATTTTCATCGTGAACAAAAAGAAAACCAACCCCTTAAATTTTGTTGATAACTTCCAAATTAATTACCATCTATTGAAACAGAGATGTGCACATTCCTGTTTATAACCCGTTAATAAACTAGCTTTGTATGTGAATATGCTGTTGAAAAACTCGTAAAAAAAGTTGATAACAGCCAAATGTTAATTTATCATTACGCAATTGCAATTACCTTAGCCGCCCTAACAAAATTCGATCTGGCTGCAGCACTCTAAAATGAACACTGCATTTTCGTTTACAAGTAGGCGTTTAATCGAATTACAATTAACCTTTCAAAGCATTACTGATACATGGAATTTACAAACCTCAATAAAGACAGAAAGGCGAGAAGAAAGCCGCTAGATATGGGCAGCATGGTATTTGGAAAAGTACCCCCACAGGCCAAGGAATTGGAAGAAGCCATCCTGGGTGCCATTATGCTGGAGAAAAGTGCCTTTGATACTGTTATTGAAATTTTGAAACCTGAATGTTTTTATGTGGATGCCCACCAGAAAATATTCAAAGCCATGCAAGGGTTGGCAGTAAAAAGTTTACCGATAGATATGCTCACCGTGGTAGAAGAATTGAGGCTAAGAGAAGAATTGGAATTGGTGGGTGGACCGTACTTTGTTACCAAACTCACCAATGCAGTAGTATCTTCTGCCAACATCGATACGCACAGCAGGATCGTATTGCAGAAATTCATCCAACGCGAATTGATCCGCATCAGCGGCGAAATTATTGGCGATGCGTACGAAGACAGTACCGATGTATTTGATTTGTTAGACAGTGCAGAAGGCAAACTGTTTGAGATTACCAACAACCATCTTCGCAAAAATTTTGATGATATAGATTCGGTATTGGTGAAAACCTTCAACCGAATTGAGGATATGCGTAATCGTAAGGATGATATTACCGGTGTACCTACTGGCTTTCCCACATTGGATAGAATAACTTACGGTTGGCAACCCACCGATTTAATTATTTTGGCAGCAAGGCCTTCGGTAGGTAAAACGGCTTTTGCGCTTAACCTGGCACGTACAGCTGCCTTGGGCAACAAAGATGGCGCCAAACGAACCCCTGTAGCTTTCTTCAGCTTAGAGATGAGCAGCGGCCAGCTGGTACAACGTATCCTAAGTGCGGAGAGTGAAATTTGGCTCGAAAAAATTTCGCGTGGAAAACTCGAAGAGCATGAAATGAAACAATTGTACAAACGTGGTTTTGAGCGTTTGAGCAAAGCACCCATATTTATTGACGATTCTGCCGCCTTAAATATTTTTGAATTGCGTGCAAAATGTCGCCGTTTAAAAAACAAGCACAACCTTGGTTTGATCATCATTGATTATTTGCAGTTGATGAGTGGCAGTGCCGATAGAAACAGCAACAGGGAGCAGGAGATCAGTAAAATTTCCCGCGATTTAAAAGGGCTTGCAAAAGAATTGCAGGTGCCTATCATCGCGTTGAGCCAGTTGAGCAGGGAAGTAGAAAAAAGAAAAGATGGCAACAAGATGCCGCAGTTGAGCGATTTGAGAGAGTCGGGTGCTATTGAGCAGGATGCGGATATGGTAATGTTCCTGTATCGCCCAGAATATTATGAGGTAAACCAAGATGAGTTTGGAGAAAGCAACAAGGGTGAAACACATGTGAAAATTGCGAAACACAGAAATGGTAGTTTGGAAACCATCAAATTGAAAGCGCTCTTACACATTCAAAAATTTGTGGAAGAAGATAACAGCGATATTGGTGGAGGTGCCAATAGCTCTGGTGGCAGCGGTGGCGGTAACTGGAAACCCGTAAGAGGTGGTGCTGGTGATGATGCAAGCATGTACATCCAAAAAGGAAGTAAAATGAACGATGGCGATTTTGATGATGATGCGCCCTTTTAAAATGATGGAATAAATTTTTATAGCCGGACAATGTATTTAAAGCATTGTCCGGTTTTATTTTATACGCTTCTTTTGTTTATTTTGCAACCCATGTCCATTCCATTTTTCTATAAAAAAGATATTGCGCATTCAGATGCTTCGGTAGTATTAGATGAGGATGCTTCCAAACATGTGGTGCAGGTATTGCGCATGCAAAACGAAGAATTGATTCGGCTAACTGATGGCGCAGGTACTATTTTTACTGCTGCCATTGCCGACAATCACCGGAAAAAATGTGTGGTGACAGTTATAGAAAAAACAACCATCCCACTACCTTCTAGCAATGTATGTTTGGCTATTTCACCGGTGAAAAACAACAGTCGCTACGAATGGTTTTTAGAAAAAGCTACAGAGATAGGTGTGCGGCAAATCATTCCATTGATTTGTGAGCGAACAGAAAAACAACATTTTAAATGGGAGCGGATGAATGCCATTCTTATTAGTGCGATGTTGCAATCGCAACAGGCATGGTTGCCGCTGTTGCAGGAGCCACAAAAGTTTGCTGCATGTGTAAGCAACAATTCTATTTCTCAAAAAATCATTGCACATTGTGTAGCGGAAGACAATAAAAAAACAATTGCTCAACTTGCGCTCCAGCAAAAGCAAGCCAGCATTATCTTGATTGGTCCGGAAGGTGATTTTTCAGCTGCTGAAATTGACCTAGCGTTAGCGAATCATTTTATACCGGTGAGTTTGGGTGAAACGCGTTTGCGAACAGAAACAGCAGGAATAGTGGCGGCTACTTTATTGGTGAATATGGGGTAGGTTGTGCATTCATTATTGGACAACAAAAACCAAGTACGGATTTGAAAACCAGTTTAAATGATGTGCTGAGAGATTTTAATGTTCCAGTGCAAGGGCTTATATTTGCAGCCCTTCTTTAGGTTTAGATGCCCAGATGGCGAAATTGGTAGACGCACTGCCTTCAGGTGGCAGCGTTCGCAAGGATGTGCAAGTTCGAATCTTGTTCTGGGCACCTGTAAAAAAAGAGGAGATTCATTTATGAATCTCCTCTTTTTATTTATACAATTAACAGTCGAATAATCCATATCATTTTGTAAAGTAGCAAAATCAAAAACAGGTTTCTATAAAAAATAAAAACATACCCAAAAAACATTGCCACTACTGTTGCAACCTCCCAAAGCTTTTAAAAAATTTTATTGCTCCATTTCCTCATCCAACAATGGCTGGTTAAGTTTTACAACATTTTTCTTTTTTGCCCTGCTCAGCATCGTCATGTTTAATAATTCTACAATGAAGGAGAACGCCATGCCAAAGTAGATGTAATTCTTCATCTTCAATTCATGTGCTGCTTCTGCATTCCATCCTTCCATGATCAGGCTGAGTCCAATCATCACAAGGAAGGAAAGTGCTAACATTTTGAGCGTGGGGTGTTTGTGGATGAAGCCGGCAATTTTAGGACTGAACAAAAACATGATCGTCATGGCGATGACCACAGCTGCCACCATGATTTCTAAATATTTGGCGGTACCACCCGCGGTAATGATGCTATCGAAGGAGAAAACAGCATCTATCAACATAATTTGTGCGATGGCAAAATTGTAGTACTAGATAATGGTGCTTTTCATCATGCTAAAAGATTAAAAATTCCTGAAAACATAACGCTACTATTTCTACCGCCGTACAGTCCAGAACTAAACCCTGCCGAAAAAATATGGGCAAAATATAAAAGAACATTTACAAACAGGCTGCACAAATCATTAGAAGAACTAAGTAATTTCATACAAGAAGCAGTAAAAAACACCACGAAGGATGGCGTCATTTCTACTTGCTCTTTTGACTACATTTTTGAAGGGCCTTTTTGGAATAAATAATATATCACTTTGGTATAACGCCATCTATAGTCATGCATACTCAGGTAATAACGGAATAAAAATAATATAGGCCAGGCGGCTAACTAAAATTAGGGATACAGATTACTCTGATAAACTGATACTTTTACAATGTGAGCATCAAAGTATTTATTTATGATGATAACCAGGCCAGGCGTGATAGCCTGAAAGCGCTTATGGAACTTAGTCCCGAACTTCAATTTGCAGGAGAAGGGATTAATTGTATGAATGTGATTGCAGACATGCAGACTTATTTTCCGGATGTGGTATTGATGGATATTAATATGCCGGAGGCTGATGGCATCGGGGGCCTCAAAGTAATCAAACAAAAGTTTCCCCATATTAAAGTGCTGATGCAAACAGTGTTTGATGACAGCGATAAAGTGTTTGAATGCATACGAAATGGTGCCAGCGGTTATATTTTAAAGAAAGATTCACCACAACGGATATTGCAGGCTATACAGGAAGTAAATGAAGGTGGCGCTGTAATGAACCCCAGTATTGCATTAAAAGTACTTGATTATTTTAAACCCCAAAAAAAAGATAACCCTTTATCTCAAAGAGAAACACAGGTATTGGAACTATTAGCCGAAGGGCTTAGTTATAAAATGGTGGCCGATAAATTGTTTTTAAGTTTTAACACGGTTAATACCCACATCAAGCATATTTACGAAAAACTCCACGTTTCTTCTCTCGGAGAAGCCATTGCCTTTTATTATAAAAACCTGCATCAGTAGTTTTTTACCGAGCATTCAGTTCACTACAATTAGGTATTTGAATTACTGTTTTATTGTTAATTTTTACATTCTAAAATTAAAATCATGAAACAGATATTCTCTTTCCTATTGTCAATTATAACAGTAATGTCTTTTGCTACAGTACATACAGTAAGCAACAATCCGGCTACCATTGCTCAGTTTAATACTATACAAGCTGCTGTTAATTTCAGTAGCAGTGGCGATACAATTTATGTACAAGGTTCCCCAACCGCTTATGATATTGTTACCATTACCAATAAACGACTTGTAGTAATTGGCCCGGGTTTCGGCCCAGATAAGAACATACCGCTTACGGTTAGTATTCCAGGATTTACGATCAATGGGTCTGCCGGGTCATCTGACTTCTGTGAGTTGCAAGGGCTTATTGTTTTTAATTTTGTAGCCAATCAGGGCGTCAATAATCTAAGGTTGATACGTAATCAATTTCAAGGCAATTTTAATCTTGGGCATTCAACAGCCGCCAATAATTTTTTAATGGAGGGAAATTATTTTCAATCAAATATCAGTGCCAATGGCTCAGCCACTTTTACTAATTTTTTGTTTCAGAATAATATGTTTTACGGCGTTCCGTGTTGCACCAGCGGAAATATAAGCGGATTTACTAATTCCGTTAATGTACTGTTCAATCATAATATATTTATTGGCCCTCCCGGTACATTTCAGATATTCAACAGTAACTGCCGGTTTCTAATATTAACCAATAATATTTTTGTGAATCGTAATCCTGCCATAAACCTCAGCTTAAGTACATTCAGTAATAATATCACTTTTAACTGCGGTAGTGTGGGTGATACTGCATGGATACGTAACAGCAATGTTGATGGAGGTGGAAACATAGCTGCACAAGATCCTCAAATGTTTGACCAAGCCACTATAAATGCTGGAAATGGTAACCCTCTTATTGATTTTACTATTGCTGCCGGGCCGGCAAATAATGCTGGTACTGATGGTAAGGATATGGGATTGCTTTTTGATGCATCCGGTAGCCTGAACTGGGCCAATGGCCGAAACAGCCGGCTTCCCCGTATTTTTAAAATGAATGTTGTTAACCCAACCGTTGCTGTTGGGGGTACCATTACGGTTACGGTAGAAGCCAAAACCAGTAACTGATAAAACACATATTGCTCATTCTAAAAAAAGGGATATGAAAAAATTAATGCTGGTGATGCTTTGTAGTTGCTGTGGCTTTCTGTTTACTGCTGCACAAAACATAACAACCGCCGAATATTTTATTGATACTGACCCAGGCAATGGCAATGGTACAGCTTTAAATGTTGGAACAAGTGGCACTACCGTAAATTTTGTAGCTGCTATTCCTACAGCTTCTCTTTTAGCAGGCTTTCATTTTGTAGCCATGCGAACCAAAGACGCTGAAGGCAAATGGGGCTTATTTGAGAGTCGTGGTTTTTTTATTTCTACTGCTACCACTAATACCGGTAACATAACAGCAGCCGAATATTTTATTGATAGCGACCCTGGCATTGGCAACGGTACAGCTTTAAATATTGGAGCTAGTGGCAGCACAGTAAATTTTGTAGCTGCTGTGCCTACTGCTTCTCTTTCAGCTGGGTTTCATTTTGTGGCCATACGAACCAGAGATGCTGATGGTAAATGGGGGTTGTTTGAAAATCGGGGGTTTTACTTAAGCGGCCAAACAACTAATGCAACGAATATCATTGCAGCAGAATATTATTATGATACGGATCCGGGTGTGGGAAATGGTACAGTTATCACAATTCCTTCTGCAACATCTAATTATACCGATTCTTTGATATTACCACTTGGCAGTTTGCCTTTAGGTAATCATCGTATTGCCATCCGGGTAAAAAATGCTGACGGGCAATGGAGTTTGTTGGAGAATAAACCGTTTAATATATGCACCCGGTATGGCCCATTATCAAAAATGAATTTTCATATAGAAAATAACCAGGCTTTTTTTACCAACCTTTCTACCGAAAATGATACGACACTTTGGAAGTTTGGGGATGCTACTATTGATACCGTTTTAAGCCCTATAAAAACATATGCTGCTGCTGGTAATTACAACTTGCAATTAATCAGTAAAAATATTTGTGCCAATGATACACTTTCCCAGGTAATACGAATTACGGGCATCCATCGCATTAACGCTAATAAAGGTGGAAATAATGGAGTAGCTACAGTAATTTTTGATGGTAATGGTTTTACACCTGCCACTCCATTAAAATTAGAAAGAAGTGGTGTCATCTTATTGCCGGCAGACAAGCTATTTATTTCCACTAACAGGATAATCGGCTATTTTAATCTTACTGGTGCTGATACTGGCAGATATAATGTAATAGCCAATCTTGGTGGTGGACCACTTGATACATTGAAGAATGGATTTATGATAAGCCCTGCACAGCTGCCATTGGTTTCTATGGTGAAGGGTGGCAGAAATCCAGCACGGACTGGTTTTATGACGAGAACAATGAAATTGCAAAATCGGGGAAATGAAGATGCTATCATGCTGCCTTTTGCTTCCATGATTGGGTATAAGCCCGGCACCATTACTATAGCCAGTATGGAATCTTTTGTTGACCTTGCTAACAAGGGTATATTTCAAAACACACTCAACTATCTTTCTGCTAACAGCATCTCATCAGAGGTTATGAGCGCTGTAGATATAGACACAACAAGAAAGAAACAATTATTGGTTTATTACAGGGTAAAAGTGCCTGCAGAGAGCTATATAACAAATTATTATCGAATCAATAATTCATCTGGTTTACTTTCTTATGAAAATAGTTCATTAGTGTATCCACCATTATTTAAATCTTCAATAGTGTTGAATGATATTGCTGCACCTAATGCCAGAGATTGCATGAATTCATTTCTTAAGAAAGCAGTAAAGAAAAATATCGTTGTCACCATTTCAGATGCAGCTTGGAATGCTTGTTTTAATACAGCATTTGATACATTAGCCAAATCAGTAAGGGATATTGTAAAAGATATTTCGCAACAGAATAAATCAATACCGATGAAATCGGTGTATTCAACACTTTTGGTACAAATGTCTCTATGCTCAGCCAGTGGTATGCCGGCATCGCTTACATCCACTGAGTTTGAAAAAATAATAAGGGATGTAACATTTAATTGGCTGTATTTGGAAAATATTGATTCTATCGGCAGGCCTTGTATTGACACAACAGAAACTTTGGTATTCAGACAACAGACACTGAATAATAAAGGAGGTAATGAAATAAAAGACCTGTCTCAGAGAACTGAGGATGATGATTGTCCTGGTGGTGCTTTCTTCCCTGAATTATTTGAACTTTGCCAGCCTTTCCTGGAGGTCTGCGGTAAGGTTGATGAACTGGGCGACGCCGATGAAAAAATATTTAATTTGTTTGGAAAAAAAATATTTGACAAATTTCTTACGCCTTTTGAAAATGCCTGTAAGGTTAATTCGGCAAATGCTTTTTGTGAAAAATTATGTGAGCTTACAGCTGTTGACCCCAACGTAAAATATGGGCCTGGTAACAATACTAACCTGAAGCATGTAAATTTTTTACATAATTACGGCTATACTATTTTCTTTGAGAATCTTGCTACCGCTACTGCACCCGCAGCTTATGTAGAAGTAACGGATACCTTGGATATGACGAAGCTTGACATCAATACTTTTCAAACAAGTGGTTTTGGATGGGGTGACAGCGTAGCGTTTACTGATGCCAACAGAGGCGATTATTCTTTGTTGAAAGACTTGCAACCAGGCAAGCCAAATAAATTAAGGGTTGATGTAAGAATTGATACCACAAGCGGAATAGTAAAATGGAAATTTTCTACACTTGATCCGGTTACATTGCAACTTACGGATGATCCTACCGAAGGGTTTTTGCCACCAAATATAAATGGTGTAGAGGGTGCCGGATATGTTTCTTTCAGTATTAAAGCAAAAGCAGGGGTTACTACCGGGGCAGTTATAAATAATAATGCTTCAATCATATTTGATCAGAATGCGGCTATTCTCACACCAGTTTGGCAGCATATTGTGGATACAACAAAACCACAAAGCCAGGTGGCTGCACTACCTGCAATCGTAAACACTCCTAACTTTGTAGTAAACTGGGGCGGCAGCGATGCACATGCAGGCATTGATAAATTTGCAGTCTATGTTTCTATAAATGACAGCATCTTTAAGAATTGGAAGAAATTTACAACGGCTTTAACTGATACCTTTCATGGGCAATTTAATAAAACATATAAATTCTTCAGTGTAGCAGTTGATAAAGCAGGCAATTTTGAAGAAGCGCCGTTTGATCCCTATCTTACTCCTGATGCCATCACTTCTGTACAGATAGCTTTGCCTATTTCTTTATTAAGTTTTGATGCCCGCAAATCGGCTGAAGGAAAGAAAGCTGATTTACAATGGGTAACCACTTTTGAACAAAATGTTTCCCGTTTTGAAATACAGCGTAGTGCTGATGGTGTAAACTTTACAACAATAGGTGTGGTAAATGCATTAAATGCAATTAACGGAAGTAATTATAGCTGGCAGGATATTGCACCCCTATTGGGAGTGAATTATTACAGGCTACGAATGGTTGATACGGATGCATCTTCAAAAATGGGCCCGGTAAAAACATTGCGATTTGGCGAAAAGCAAGAGTTGTTGGTTTTTCCAACACTAACCAGCAACATAGTATTTATCCAGTCGCCAAAAGAAGTAAATGCTCAGCTTATTAATATGCTTGGCGAAGTATTACAGCAGAAAGTTGTGCGAGGCAGCTCATCACTCGATTTATCAGGTCTTCCTTCCGGAGCATACATTGTAAGAATAAAGGGAGAAAAACAGGTATTTAAAATTATGAAACAATAATTTTTTTATCCTCAGTTTCAAAAGCCGGGTGTTATAATAAATGCCCGGTTTTATTTTGTCATATCCGATTCATTAATTTCCACTTCTTTCAATACCGGCTCGTTTAATTGTACCACCCTGCGTTTTTTCTGCCTGTTCAGCATGGTCATATTTAGCAGTTCTACTAAAAAAGAGAATGCCATACCAAAATAAATATAATTTTTCATGCCAAGGGCATGAGCCTGTTCTGGTGCCCATCCTTCTATTACCAGGCTTAAACCAATCATTACCAAAAAAGACAAAGCCAACATTTTTAATGTAGGGTGTTTATGAATAAATCCTGCAATTTTTGGGCTGAATAAAAACATAATTGTCATGGCAATTACAACTGCAGCAATCATAATTTCAAGGTGTTTTGCAGTACCACCAGCAGTGATGATGCTGTCGAAAGAAAACACAGCATCTATGAGCATGATCTGCGCTATGGCCTGGCCCAGGGAAAGCCCCACACTGCCTTTGGTTTTTTCATTTGGGTCTTCGCCTTCCAGCTTGCCATGTATTTCTTTTACCGATTTATAAATAAGGAACAATCCTCCCAGTATCATTACAATGCTGGCCAAATCGAAACCTTTGCCAAAAAGGGTAAATACCGATTTACCCTTTTGATCCAGCAGCCAGCTTAAACCATATAACATAATGCAACGGGAAAGGATACCTGTGATCATCCATATTCTCCTGGCTTTTTTAAGGTCTTTTGCATTCTTCAGCCTATTCATGATGATGCTCACAAAAATGACGTTATCAATCCCCAACACTACTTCTAAAACTACTAAAACCAAAAAGCTGATGATGCTTTCTGAGGTAAATAAATGTTCCATGCAGCAAAAGTAGGGAGAATATCAGCAGCGTACTTTAAACTGCAGAAAAAATGGCACAAAAAAACCGGAATTAAATTCCGGTTGGTTGGGGGTTACAATTCTTTTTTAATTTCCTCGCTTTTAATTTCAGCTTCGTCCTTCAGGTTATTGGCATCCGACTCAAGGTCTGCAACCTTTTCTTCTACCACGTCTTTGGCATCACCGAATTTCTCATCGAAACTTTCTTTGAGATCAGCTGCTTTTTCTTTGGTAGCATCCCAAACGTCTTCGGCCTTGTCTTCAACTTTGTCCCAGACATCTTCGGCTGCATCTTTGAGGTCTTCAAATTTGTCTTTCATTTTATCTAGGAAACTTTGTTCGTTTTTTTCTTCGCTCATTTTGTTGATGTTTTTAAGGTGATGTGTAAAAATTAGATTCAAATATAAATAATATAATTGATCTACAATCCAGCACATATTTTCTTAACAATTCCCGGTCCTTCATAAACAAAACCAGTCCAAACTTGCACCAACGTTGCTCCTGCAAACAATTTTTCTTTGGCATCTTCGGCTGTAAAAATGCCCCCGCTGGCTATGATAGGGATTCGGTTGCCGGTTTGTTGACTGATGTAATGAACGATTTCTGTGCTTCGTTTCTTGGCGGGCAATCCGCTGAGTCCGCCCGCACCCATTTCTACCGCAAGTGCGGCAGAACCAGCGGTTAAACCCGACCGATCGAGTGTGGTATTGCTTACCACCAAACCATCAAGCTTGATTTCGGTGGCCAGTGCAATTACATCGTCTATTTGTTCGGTGGTAAGATCGGGCGCTATTTTGAGCAAAATGGGTTTTTGATCGATGGCCAATTGTTCACCGGTTCGTTGAAGAGTAGTTAGGATTTTTCTGAGCGATTCTTTTTCCTGTAACTCGCGGAGGCCGGGTGTATTTGGACTGCTCACGTTCACCACAAAATAATCTACATAAGGGAAGAGGGCTTTGAAGCAAATCTCATAATCTTTCCAAGCATCTTCATTGGGCGTGATTTTGTTTTTGCCGATGTTGCCCCCAATAATGAGTGACGATTTTCCCTTGTTGTTTTTGCGCCAGTTGTGCAACCTGGCTGCTACCACTTCTACGCCCTGGTTGTTGAAACCCATGCGGTTGATCAATGCTTTGTCGTTGGGCAATCGAAACAAACGGGGTTGTTCGTTGCCTTCCTGCGGCTTGGGGGTAACGGTACCAATTTCTACGAATCCAAAACCCAGCGCCGCTAGTTCTGTGAGGTAAGAAGCATTCTTGTCGAACCCAGCGCCCAAACCCACCAGATTGGGGAACGACAGTCCGAAAGCCTTGATGGGTTCCTTTTTAGCAGGTTGGTATAAGCCCTCAATGGCTTTTTTCAAAAACCTAACTTTACAAAGTCGTTGCATCCAGTTCATAGAGAAATAGTGCACTTTTTCTGGGTCGAAATTGAACAAGATACTGCGGAGGAGTTGATACATCATGGCTGCAAAAGTACCGCAGTAATTTAGTTTTTTGCTTTGAATGGGAAATTATAACTTTGGCCTATAAAGTTGCATAAACAACTAAATTGTCATTTAAGTTGAAAAAAGTGCCGTAGCCCAAGAGCTGCGGGATAGAAGCGGAAAGCCCGGAGGCCTTTGGCCGAGGACTTGCAGCGGATAGCCCGAACAACAGCTGAGCAAAGGAGTAAGGGTTCACAGCCAACAAAACATCAGCTATAAATAAACCTACCATTGTTGAATTTAAAACGGAGTTTGGCTCCATTGATTAGCAGATCATTTAAAATATTATTTTATGCAGGAAGCATACATTGTAGCGGGCTATAGAACGGCCATCACAAAAAGTAAAAAAGGGGGTTTTCGTTTTACGAGACCCGATGATTTGGCAATAGATGTAATCAAAGGATTGCTAGCCACTGTACCTCAGTTAGATCCGGTGCGGATTGACGATGTAATTGTGGGCAACGCAGTACCCGAAGCGGAACAAGGCTTACAATTTGGGCGCATCATAGCTGCGAAGGCGGTTGGCATTACTGCGCCGGGCATTACCATTAACCGTTACTGTGCCAGCGGTTTGGAAAGTATTGCCACGGCCACTGCAAAAATTAGAACGGGCATGGCAGAATGTATTATTGCGGGTGGTACAGAAAGCATGAGTTTGGTGCCCACGGCTGGTTGGAAAACTGTACCTGCCTATTCGATTGCAAAAGACGATCCTGATTATTATTTAGGCATGGGTTTAACTGCAGAAGCGGTGGCCAAAGATTATGCGGTGAGTAGAGAAGACCAAGATCTGTTCAGTTACAACAGTCATTTGAAAGCGGCCAAAGCCATTGAGGAAGGCCATTTTAGATCGGGTATTTTGCCGATTCATGTAGAGCAGGTGTATGTGGATGAAAAAGGAAAAAGAAAAACGAAAACATATGTGGTAGATACGGATGAAGGTGTACGTAAAGACACCACGCCGGAAGGTTTGGCCAAATTGAAACCAGCATTTGCAGCTGGTGGTTCAGTAACGGCGGGCAACTCCTCTCAAACAAGTGATGGTGCGGCTTTTGTGATTGTGATGAGCGAACGTATGGTGAATGAATTGGGTTTAAAACCCATTGCACGATTGGTGAATGCGGCCTCTGCGGGTGTGCACCCTCGCATCATGGGAGTAGGTCCCATAGAAGCAGTACCGAAAGTGTTGAAGCAGGCGGGCATGAGTTTGGCAGCAATTGATTTGATTGAGTTGAACGAGGCCTTTGCGTCGCAGGCTTTGGCGGTGATTCGTGGGCTGGAATTAGACCCGGCCATTGTGAACATCAATGGTGGTGCCATTGCATTGGGACATCCGTTGGGTTGCACGGGTTGCAAGTTGACCATTCAATTGGTGAATGATATGAAGCGACTGAATAAAAAGTATGGTATTGTTACAGCATGTGTGGGTGGAGGTCAGGGTATTGCAGGCATCATAGAAAATATAGATTAATGAACGCTAATATAGTTGAACCGGTAAGCGTTACAAACAAAGCAAACCTTACCGGTTTTTTTGTGTTGATACATTCACTATGCATTTAAAGATGAGAAAAATTCGTTTATCCCTTACCGTTAGTTGTTTGATGGTTTTAAATATTGCTGTTGTGGCACAAAATTGGGACATCAATCTTTTAAAGTCGATCAATCAGCACGAAACAACATTTAAAAATCGATACCTCGAAGGAGCGGCTTCTTCTACTTCTTTGTTGAGTATTGCGGCACCGGCGTCTACCCTGTTGTTGGGCTATGTAAAAAAAGACAAAGCGTTGCAAAGAGATGGTTGGTTTATGGCGGGGGGATTGGTTTTAACCGGCGCCATTACTTATTCTGTTAAACGTTTGGTAGATCGCCCAAGGCCTTTTGAGACATATGCTTTTATTGTGAAGCGGGATGATGAGGGTGGGGGGAGGTCGTTCCCGAGCGGACATACTGCTTCCGCATTTTATACCGCTACCGCCATGAGTTTGCTATATAAAAAATGGTATGTAACGGTCCCTTTATTTGTTTATGCAGGCAGTGTGGGATGGGCGAGGATGTACCAAGGGGTGCATTATCCGAGCGATGTGTTGGCGGGTATTGTGATTGGATCTGGTACTGCGTTGTTTGTAGATTGGGCGAAGCATAAATTAGAAAAGAAGAAGAAGGAGAAAGAGGTGGTAGTGTATTTGTGAGTGGGGGATGTGTAAATGGGATAAGATTTTTTATAAATACCAGGTGTTTTCGAAGTAGAAAAATTTTCTTGCCTTCGGCATGAAGTCATTCGGCCACTAAGGCTCAAAGTCACAAAGTTTTTATTCCTTTGGAATAAAAACTAACTTGTTAGATAAATAAACTGCTGTGAATTTAAAATTTGCGGAGCAAATCCTTCGTGTCTTCGTGACTTTTTGGCAAAAAAAGTTTGCGTAGCAAACACAATATTCCTTCACTATTTTAAAAAAGTGCGTTATAGATTTTTAAGCTTTCGAAAAAAACTTAATCAATGTTAAACATCCTCTTACAAATCAAATTCCGTAGGCTCATTTTTATCGT
>JBIIPY010000150.1:0-3890 GCA_044342365.1 Ferruginibacter sp.
ACACTTTAATGATGTTTAAGGCCTGTATTTTTTCAGCTTCATTCAATCGCATGTTTCTGCTGCTCATGGCAAGTCCATTTGCTTCTCTAACAGCATCACAAACCACAAGCTGCACGGGTTGCGCCGGTAGATCGATCATTTTTTGAACCACCATACATTGTTGGTAATCTTTTTGGCCCATGAATAAAAAATGCGGTTGCACGGCTTGCAACAATTTGTGCACAATCCTGCATACTCCCTGAAAATGGCCAGGCCTGTATTCCCCTTCCAAAACGGTTTCTATAAATCCCAACTCATAATGAACGACTTCCTCATTGTGCGGGTACATTTCGGCTACATGGGGTAAAAACAACACATCACATCCGGCCGCTTCCAGCATGTCGATGTCTTTTTCGATGGTAATAGGATACTTGTCAAAGTCTGCCTTGTTGTTAAACTGGGTAGGATTTACAAATATGCTGCATACGACCAAGTCGGTTTCCTCCTTGGCTTTACTTATCAGAGAGATATGGCCTTCGTGTAAGGCGCCCATGGTTGGAACAAAGCCTACCTGCTTTTTTGAAACAGGACGGTTTTGGATAAAATATTTTAAATCTTTTATGTGTTTTACAATGATCATGAAAGTTCTGATTGAATGGTGGCTATGTGTAGTTAAGTGAATTTTAAAGAAAAATCAGTACTTTTGCACATTATTTCAAAAAATAACTTGGATTTACGCACTAACATAGTAAATATGTCTACAAAGAAAAGAATTTTATTCATTGCTAATGAAATGTCACCTTATCTGGAACTTACAGAGTTCGCAGAAATAGTGAACAAGCTGGCAGTGTTTTCTAATGATAACAATATGGAAGTGAGGTGTATCATGCCCAGATTTGGTGTAATCAACGAACGTAGGCACCGTCTCCATGAAGTGGTTAGGCTCTCTGGTATCAATGTTACCATTGATAACGATGATTATCCATTGGTTATAAAGGTAGCATCTTTACCCAACGCAAGGTTACAGGTATATTTTTTAGACAATGAAGATTATTTTAAGCGCAAGTCTATTTTTACGGATGAAGCGGAAAACTGGTTCGACGACAATGGATTGAGAACGGTACTTTTTTGCAAGGGTGCTTTAGAAACAGTGAAGAAATTTGGATGGCCGCCAGACATCATTCATTGCAGCGGCTGGATGACGGGTTTAATTCCCATGTACATCAAAACTGCTTACAAGAAAGAGCCGGTGTTCAGTCATAGTAAAATTATATACACCATTGGTGAAATAACTTTCAAAGAAAAACTAGAGCCTGAGTTTCTTAAAATATTGGCCATTAACGACCATGTTACCAAAAAAGACCAGGATGTATTTAAAGAGCTCACCAACATTGCCATGTTCAGGGGTGGTGCTACTTATGCAGATGCAGTTACCTTCGGAGCTGAAAAAACAGATAAAAAACTGGAAGAAGAATTTGCAAAAGTGAAAGGGAAGAAGTTACTAAAATTCAATCCAGACTCTGATTTAACAGACTATTTACAATTATATTCCGACCTTTCAAAATAGAAATCAATACTGTTCCTTTAAAAAAATATTTGTGTTTAAAAGACTCTTACCTGTTACCATTCTTGGGTATCTTTTTATTGTAGTTTGTAGTTGGGGCTGTTCAAAGTTGGATACAACAAACCTCGGAGCTGACTTGATACCTGCAGTAGACAATGTAAATACTTTCTCTACCACTTTAGACATCATCACTACGCAAGGTAGGTTCGACGACAGTTTCAAAATTGCCAGAACAGAAAATCATTTGTTGGGCATCATCAACGGCGACTTTCTGTTTGGTGGAACCCAAGCCAATATTTACCTCCAACCCAAACCTTCTTTTTATCCATATTATTTTGGAAGCGCAGGCGATACGCTGGTGAAGGTAGATTCTGTGGTACTCACTTTGAGTTTCCAGGGTTCATGGGGAGATACCTCCAAACCTCAAACCTTGAATGTATATGAGATAAACGATACAAACTTCGGTGATTCTGTGTTTCAGTTCAAAACTATTAAATACCAACCTACACTTGGAAACCTCATTGCCACCAAAAGTATCGACATTCGCAGGCTGAGAGACACCGTTCGTTTTGCGAATGGGAAAGATTCAACCATCAATCAAATCAGGATTAAATTATCAGATGCATTTGCACAAACCCTAGGTGGCAGAGACAGTACCAAAGCGGGTGTTGGTGGCAATAATGCATTTTATAAAGACTCTATTTACAGAAAATTGTATTCAGGTTTAGCGGTTGTACCATCGGGTGGTAGTGGCGATGCGTTGATGTATGTTAATATTGCCGACACCAAAACTAGGTTGGAGATTCATTATAGAAAAAAAGCCAACCAAACCGGAAAATTGGATACCGCTTATACCACATTCAAACTACAGACCAACGATTTTGCAGCCCAGATACCATCGGGCACTGCTAACTATATCCAAAGAAATTGGTCGGGTAATGTATTGAACCCTTCTCCAGACGCATTGTACTTACAAACAAGTCCTGGCACTTTTGCCAATTTGCGCATCCCTGCTTTAGATACCTTTCAAAACGCTATCATACACAGGGCTCAGATAAGTATTGAACAAATACCGGAAGACCCCATTTTAGATTCTATCTTCTCTGTACCTCCTTACATGTACCTCGATTTGATAGACACCCCTTTAAAAAGATGGAAACCGCTTTATTACGATTTGAACCCGAACGTGCGCTATGATCCCGACTACACAACCGGCTACCCTTATTTCCCTACAGGAGATATTGATTACACCTACTTTGGTGGTTTTGCACGCAAAAAAACCAATGCACTGGGTCAAAATGTTTACTATTACGACCTTAATGTAACAAGGTACGTTCAGAAAATTGTGAGTGGTGTATATCGGAATTACGATTTTAGATTGTTCCCTGGTTCAAGGGTGTTGTACCCACAATACACAACCTCTAGCTTTGTAGCTAGCGAATTGCCGCTCGATAATCCGCTTGGTTTTGGCCGTATCAAAGTAAAAAGTGGATCTCATCCCGACAACCGCGTAAAGATGCGGATGGTGATCATCTGGTCTAAAATTTAAATTTATACTTAAAGTCCTTTTGAGCAATTCAAAAGGACTTTGTTCCTTTGTAGAACGACCTTATATTTGCACATTCAAAAAAACTACTATGGCATATTTATTTACATCAGAATCCGTTAGTGAAGGACATCCAGATAAAGTTGCAGATCAGATCAGTGATGCGCTGATTGACAATTTTTTGGCTTTCGATCCTTCTAGTAAAGTAGCCTGTGAAACACTGGTAACTACTGGACAGGTAGTACTGGCAGGTGAAGTGAAAAGCAAAGCCTACCTCGACGTGCAGGAAATTGCGCGCGGTGTGATCCGTAAAATTGGATACACCAAAAGTGAGTACATGTTCGAAGCCAATTCTTGTGGTATCCTTTCTGCTATTCATGAGCAGTCTGGCGATATCAACCAGGGTGTAGATCGTAAAAAGAAAGAAGAGCAGGGTGCTGGCGATCAGGGTATGATGTTTGGTTATGCTACCAATGAAACCGACGATTACATGCCTTTGGCGTTGAATGTTGCACACAAACTGTTGGAAGAATTAGCCGCATTGAGAAGAGAAAAAAAACAAATTAAATACCTGCGCCCAGATGCAAAAAGTCAGGTTACTTTAGAATACGACGACAACAACGTTCCAGTAAGAATTGATGCGATTGTAGTATCTACACAGCACGATGATTTTGGAAAAGATGATGTAATGTTGGCGAAAATTAAAAAAGATATCATCAATATTTTGATTCCAAGGGTGAAGGCTAAATATCCAAAATATGCGCACCTGTTCAATAATAAAATTAAATACCACATTAACCC
>JBIIPY010000152.1:0-3862 GCA_044342365.1 Ferruginibacter sp.
TATTCTCCGGTTCGTGCTATAGAAGTAAGTGAGGAAACAGATGACAAACGCGATCGTTATGAGGATGCCTCAGACAGATACGAAGAGCGTGAGATCAGAATGGCTTCGAGAGACAGACGTTGGAGAGATATGAACAATGATTATGATTTTCGCTATTCACCTTATTTGTATGGTTACAATTATGGATACTATTACAATCCATATTATTACAACAGACCAGTGTTCTTACCCGGCTATGTTATTTCGAACCCAAAAAACAATACCCCTCGAACGACCAATTTGGGAAGTTACAACAACAACACGTTGATAGTATCCAACATAAAGTCGGGCCAAACCCAATGGGTGAAAACACGCTCATCTTATAACAACAGCAACAACAACAGCTCTTTTATTAGACGAATCATTACAGCTTCTGCCCCTGCCAACAACAATAGCAGCTCCAACAGAACTAGAACATACGAGCCTGCCAACAACAATACCAGAACCTACACTCCTTCCAGCTATAGTGGTGGAAGCAGCAGCGGAAGTTCTTCAGGTGGTGGATCGGGCACTCCGGTTTCCAGACCAGGAAGAGGCAACTAATATTATTTGAAGGCCGGTTACCATTAGTAGAACCGGCCTTTTTTAAAATCATCTACTGATCATCAAACATTTTACGATGAAAAAATATTTACTATTGCTCATGTTATGCCCTGTGGCGACTGTGTTTGCACAGGTACCCGAAGATGCCGTTCGCCTTAGTTGGTATCCTCAAAACGGTTCTGCCCGCACGCTTGCCATTGGTGGCGCCATGGGCTCTTTGGGGGGTGATATTTCTGCTTTATATGTAAATCCTGCAGGATTGGGTTTTTATAAAACAAGAGAAGTGGTGTTTACACCAGGTATGTTCTTAAACAATTTAAAAGCAGATTACAGAGGCACTAGCACCAAGTCGAAAGAAAACAGTTTTGCTTTCGGACCCTCCGGTTTTGTAATTGGTTCTCCCGACAGACACAAAGCCCGCAACAGCCATGCATTCAGCATCGCCATTTCACAAACGGCCAATTTCAAAAATGTGATCCGTTACAATGGTCTGAACAACTTTAGTTCGTACAGTGAGCAATTTGCCGAAGAGTTTGCCAAAAGCGGTCTAAGTATAGATGAAGTGCTGAATACGCAGTCTGAACTCCCCTACACTTCAGCATTAGCCCTACAAACTTACTTGATCGATACTGTTAGAGTTGGTAACGCCGTGCAAGTAAGAGGCGCCCCAGAAAACATCCTGGATGCAGGTGAAGCCCTTCAACAAGAAATGATTAAAACAACAAGTGGAGGCATTTATGAACTCGCAATAGGTGGCGCTTATAACAAAGGCGACAAATGGTTTTTTGGTGGAACCCTTGGTATTCCTTTTATGAATTACAGAAGCAATACCAACTTTAGTGAATCAGACACCAGCAATAACAAAATGAATGGATTTTCGTCCTTTACCTACAACGATTATTTTGAAACAAGTGGTGTTGGGGTAAATGCAAAATTGGGGGTTATCTACCGCCCTCAAGATTATATTAGAATTGGATTGGCGGTTCATACCCCTTCGCTTTTCTTTTTAACAGATGAGCGTACTGCGAATTTAACCACCAACCTTGAATCGCCAAGTGGTAACCCTGAAAGGTTTTCTGAATCATCTAACCTTTTTACCAACGGACAACCCGGCAGTGTAGAGTACCATCAGCGCTCTGCATGGAGAGCCATTTTGAGTGGTTCGTATGTATTTAGAGAAATTGAGAACGTTAAAAAACAAAAAGGTTTTATAACAGCCGACGTTGAATATGTAAATCACCGCAGCGGCAGGTTTGCAAGTGCAGAAGGAAGGGAGAATGTTACTGAAAAAGAAAAAAATTATTATAAATCGCTCAACAATGTGGTGAAAGATATCTACAAAGGTGCTTTCAATTTCAGATTGGGTGGTGAAGTAAAATTCAACATCGTGATGGCTCGTTTAGGATTTGCCTATTACAGCAATCCCTATAAGGACCCTGGTTTTAAAGCCAACCGCGCAATTGTAAGTGGTGGTTTGGGATATCGCCACAAAGGGGTGTTTATAGACCTTACTTATGCTCACCAGTTTAGTAACGATGCCAACTTCCCTTACCGATTAGAAGATCGTGCAAATACTTTTGCAACTACCCGCCAAAATCTGGGTAATGTGATGGCCACTGTTGGATTTAAATTTTAAGAAAACATCAAACATATTCGTTAAAAGCCGCTGTTTGCAGCGGCTTTTCTTTTTAAAAAATGCGGTGTAGTTATGTTATACCGATTGAACAAACAATATAGTCAAATATTAGCTATCGCCTCATGGTACTATTTTTTTGATACCATCGGCATTTACTCCCGAAAGCATTCGGGATAAGATTTATTAAATATTGGCATATTATATAAATTGGTATTAAATGCCCCTTTTTTCATTACCGAAACTGAGTACAACGCAGGTAAATCGAATGAGAGCTATTTTATCAAGAGGGTTTTTGAATTTGAGACAAAGAAAGGGAAGCTTTACGTTATAGACGCTAAAAATGGCTTAGACAAATATTTCACTATTGAACCGAAGTTGTATAAAACGACGACCTAACTGTACCTAATAGTAAGGCGGGCGACGTGGAAGTTTTTTGCATACAATTTGCACGTGGTTGGCAGAATGATTTTTTTTCTTTACGCAAAAAAAGGGGCAAAGTTGAGCTACTAATAAATTTTTTGTAGGTATAGACAGTTGAATGTTGCAAAGCAACCCTACTTTAAGCCCGAAACCATTAGTGACATCTCTATCACGTCCAATAGTACAACAACAAAAAGGACATACCAACTACTAATAAAATGTGCAACATGCGATTTGCTGCAATACCTGCTTTACAGTAGTAATTCAGCATCAATTGCTCGGCTTGCCGTTTTTCAAATGCCACACCTTCAGCATTACCTGTTCACTAATTACTCCCATACCCTTTACGGTAACCCGTAGCAATCCTTTTCTAATTTAGGCTAAGTTTGCCCCTAGTAAAATAAAAATGCCTCTAATAAGCTTTGAATACAATTGACCATACAAACTTCTTTCTGTAAACCCGCCAAAAAATAAGTTTTTCCTTTTTTTTATGTGTAGTACCGTTTTATTAAGAGGCTGTTGTATATTACAAAAAATAGTAAATGAGAAAGTAGTGGCAAAAGATTGTAAACGTTTAAAAGGGTTTATAAGCTGTTAAAGTGTAAGAGGATTTTGGGTATTTACTAGAAGGGAAAACTCCCGACTAATAAGACTAATAACACATTGAAATATGAAATCTATTAAGTTTTTTACAATTTTCTTTTTGTCTATCTGGTTTAGTGGTTGTGCTCCTCTTAAGCCAGTGACAAGTATTAAGAATGACTCAATTGAAAAATTTAAATACATTTATATTTCTCCTACAACCAGTTTGACTTCCAGTACTGGTAATACAATTGGTGGACAATTTTATTCCTCGAGCAAAAGTGTAAATCCAAGTGACGTTATTACTGGAATATTATCAAAAGAGGGCCTTATAAAATTATCTGAGATAAAACCTGAACTTTCAGACCAGACTTTAATTGTAAATTATGGTGAAAGCGACAAACGGAAAACAGGATTAGGTGGTTATACAATTGAAGTAACCATACAATTCATTTCGGCAAAAAACCAGACTTTAATTTGTTCGTGTACTGCTGAAGGACAAGGAGAAACGGAGGCAGATGATATTAGACAAGCAATTACGCGTTGTTTAAGTGAATTAATACCAAAAAGAAATTGACTTTTATTCAATCAAAAGAAAACTTAAGCGTTTTAACGAAACTTGGTACAACAAAAAAAACTGCC
>JBIIPY010000072.1:0-14264 GCA_044342365.1 Ferruginibacter sp.
TTACCAATGTTTCACCCCGATGGGGTTTCATCTCATTCAATTTAGCTTTGTTATCAATGTTTCACCCCGATGGGGTTTCATCCCATTCAATTTAGCTTGGTTACAAATGTTTCACCCCGATGGGGTTTCATCCCTGTTAATTCAGCCTAGTTACAAATATTTCACCCCGATGGGGTTTCATCCCTGTTAATTCAGCCTAGTTACAAATATTTCACCCCGATGGGGTTTCATCTCATTCAATTTAGCCTTGTTACCAATGTTTCACCCCGACGGGGTTTCATCCCTGTTAATTCAGCCTAGTTACAAATATTTCACCCCGATGGGGTTTCATCTCATTCAATTCAGCTTTGTTAACAATGTTTCACCCTGATGGGGTTTCATCCCTTTTAATTCAGCCTAGTTACAAATGTTTCACCCCGATGGGGTTTCATCTCATTCAATTTAGCTTTGTTATCAATGTTTCACCCCGATGGGGTTTCATCCCTGTTAATTCAGCCTAGTTACAAATATTTCAACCAGATGGGGTTTCATCCCTTTTAATTCAGCCTAGTTACAAATGTTTCACCCTGATGGGGTTTCATCTCATTCAATTTAGCTTTGTTACCAATGTTTCACCCCGATGGGGTTTCATCTCTTTCAATTTAGCCTTGTTACAAATGTTTCACCCCGATGGGGTTTCATCTCGTTCAATCAGCTTTTTTACAAATTTTTTAACCAGAGGGGTTAATCATTGGTTCAAATGATGCTCATTTAGGTGATTCATTTACCATATGAAAAATGCTGGTTTGGTTACCGAATATTTTGGAGAAACCACGAACGTCTTCGCCGGTGAAGCCGTTGTTCATTTCGCCATAACTACCAAACCGGCTGCTCATTAAATCGTGTGCCGATTCAATACCTGCGATCATAAAACGATAAGGCATCAAATGCACAAAAACGGAGCCGGTAACTGTTTGCTGCGTGCTTTCAAAAAAAGCTTCAACGTCGCGCATCGCTGGATCCATGATCTGGCCTTCGTGCAACCAATTGCCATAGAACTGTGCCAGTTGATCTTTTAAATTCAACTGCCATTTGGTGAGCACATGTTTTTCCAATGCATGGTGTGCCTTTAAAATAATCATGGGTGCCGCCGCTTCAAAACCAACCCTACCCTTGATGCCTATGATGGTATCACCTACATGAATGTCTCTACCAATGGCATAACCACCGGCAAGGGTTTGTAAATATTGTATGGCTTCGGAAGGGTGATCAAAAGTTCGTGTATCGATAGCCGTTAGTTGTCCTTTTTCAAAATAAAGCTGCACCCTTTTTTCGGTGAGTAAAGGGTCTAATTGTGTTGGCCAGGCCGACTCTGGCAACATGCCGTTGCTTTTCAGGGTTTCCTTTCCACCCACGCTGGTACCCCACAAGCCTTTGTTGATAGAATAAACAGATTTCTCAAAATTCATTTGCACCTGCTGTTCTTTTAAGTAGGCTATCTCTGTTTCCCTGCTCAATTTTAAATCGCGGATGGGGGTAATGATCTGCACCCCGGGAATCATACTGTTGAAGATCATATCGAAACGAACCTGGTCGTTTCCGGCACCGGTACTGCCATGGGCAACAACAGTAGCGCCTAATTTATTCACATGTGCTGCTATGTTCATTGCCTGGCTCAATCTTTCGGCACTCACACTGAGTGGATAGGTATTGTTTTTCAATACGTTTCCAAACACCAGGTATTTTACGATATCGTCGTAATACTTTTTAACGGCATCTATTGTTGTGTAAGATGCTACACCCAAGCGATAAGCATGGGCTTCTATTTCTTTGAGTTCGGTTTCGGTGAAACCACCGGTATTCACCAATACTGCATGAATTTCATACCCTTTTTCTTTTGCCAAATACACCGCACAGAAACTGGTATCTAACCCTCCACTGAAACCCAGCACCAGTTTTTTACCGTGACCATCTGGAATAACATTGTCTATTATAGATGTACTCATTGAAAAAAATTAGAAATTAAAAAAGTGTTTGAACATAGCTACAAAAGGTGCTCCAGCTTTTGGTTTTTCAGCACCCCTTAAAAAAAGAAGCAACTTGCTTTGTTTTATTCGCATAAACCTTTCGTATAATTTGGAATACTCTTTAAAGTCGGCCGCCGTTTCTTCGGGTTCGTAATGATCTTTAGGATCGTATAACATGGC
Organism: Ferruginibacter sp.; assembly: GCA_044342365.1. Classification (GTDB taxonomy): domain Bacteria; phylum Bacteroidota; class Bacteroidia; order Chitinophagales; family Chitinophagaceae; genus Ferruginibacter. Next base: position 2,187 of record JBIIPY010000072.1, read on the forward strand.
CGTGCACATACAATTTTTGCGATGCTTACTCATAAGGATGTCGTAGTTGACACAGCTTTTGCAACCCGCCCAAAATTGTTCATCGTCGGTTAATTCGCTGTAGGTAACCGGTTCATAACCTAGGTCAGAATTAATTTTCATCACAGCCAAACCGGTGGTGAGTCCGAAAATTTTTGCTTCCGGGTACATTTTCTGCGACAGCTTAAAGATGTGTTCTTTTATTTTTTTGGCAATACCACTTTTGCGGAAAGCAGGTGCTACAATCAATCCACTGTTGGCCACAAATGAATCGTGACCCCAAGCTTCGATGTAGCAGAAGCCCACCCACTCACCCTCAGGGGTATGCGCAATGACGGCTTTTCCTTCTTCAATTTTTTTGGCTACGTATTCTGGTGACCGCTTGGCGATACCTGTTCCCCTTGCTTTTGCAGAAGATTCCATTTCCGCCGTTATTGCGGATGCGTAAAAAGCGTCAGCTGCTGTAGCTGTTCTAACAATGATGCTCGATTGTTCCAATTTGAAAAAAATTGAAATATGAAATAAAAAAGTTAATGGCAATTAAATTGCGGTGCGTCTGGGGGATTTTTTCACTGATAGGGGCAATTGGTTATGCTCGGCCTATCAGCAACCACGTCGTGTTCGTGGCACTGTTACAGTAGAAACGGGGGATATGTAAAGGTTGTGTTTCAATCTATAATAGTTATTAGAAATGCAAATGTAACTTTTTCAACGATAAATGAACAAAAGCATTTATTAATATTTTGTTAGAATGTAACATGAATACAGATTCAATTCCATTAGATGATTGATGCGCTCCTATGAATCTTATCTATTTGCTGTAAATGCAGCATAGTAGAAATGTCTTCTTACTTAATCATAATCTATCATTACAACTTCCATTCATTCAACTTATCGGCAATGATGCGATCGTTGCTCAAGCGGGGTACTTTGTTTTGTCCGCCAAGCTTCCCCTCACTTTTCATGTAATGCACAAAGGCATTTTTTTGAAGTGAAGTAACTTTTAAGCGGTCTAAGATATTGCCACTGATGAGGTCTTCGTAATACACATTTTTATGTCGCATGGCCTCATCCAATATTTGTGTAAACAAATCTATGTTCGTTGGTGCTTCTTCAAATTCTACCAACCACTCATGGTAACTTTTGCCATTCTGCTGTGAGATGTAGGGCGCAACGGTGAACTCTGTGATTTTAGCACCGGTAATTTCTGTTGCTTTCAGCATGGCAGACTCTACTTCTTCGCCAATAACATGTTCACCGAAGGCAGAAATAAAATGTTTGATGCGACCACTCACGATGAGTCGATAAGGTGCAGTAGATACAAATTTTACTGTATCACCAATATTGTATGCCCACAACCCTGCATTGCTGCTGATGATGAGCGCATAGTTCTCTCCTACTTTTACATCCTTTAGTGTGACCCTAGTGGGGTTTTCGTTGTGAATTTCTGCCACGGGTACAAATTCAAAGAAGATGCCACTGCAGCTGTTGAGCAGCAATCCTGGTTCTTTTTGTGAATCTTGAAAAGCAAAAAAACCTTCGCTGGCAGGGAACAATTCGATGGTATCGATGCTACGTCCAATGCTCTCTGTTAGCTTGCGTTTGTAAGGTTCGTAATTCACGCCTCCTTGAACCATCACACTAAAATTGGGAAACAATTCTCCTATTTTTTTGCCCGAACGTTCTTCCAGTCGGTCGAAATACATTTGCATCCATGGAGGAATTCCACTGATGAGGGTCATATTTTCGTTGATGGTTTCATCTACAATTTTATCCAACTTCTGCTCCCAGTCTTCTATACAATTGGTTTCATAAGTAGGCAGTTGATTGGCTCGGAGGTACTTTGGAATGTGATGATTCACAATGCCACTCAACCTTCCCGTGGGTACACCTCCTACTCTTTCAAGCACGGGTGATCCACTTAAAAATATCAGTTTGCCATCAGCAAATGTGTGGTTACCAGTTTCAGCCATGTAACAAAGCAAGGCATTGCGTGCTGTGTTGATGTGATTGGGAATAGAATCTTTGGTAATGGGAATGTATTTTACACCGCTAGTGGTGCCGCTTGTCTTGGCAAAATAAATGGGCAATCCCTTCCAAAGAATATTGTGTTTGCCCTCTTTTACTTTTTCAATGTAAGGTTTAAAGCCTTCATAATCGCGAATAGGTACGTGTTTCACATAATCTTCATGGGTTTTGATGGTTGCAAAATTGTGGTCGCGACCAAACTCCGTTTTCAATCCCGTCTTTATCAGTTGTTGAAATATATTTTGCTGATCGGCTACCGCCGTGAGCATGTTCTTTTTGGTAAGTTTGTATATATAGTTGGCAAACGGTTTTGCCAGAAAAGATTTTATTTTCATACTTTTTTTACTTAAAACTTGTTACCAACTCCTCTAAAAAATTCCACCTCCAAAAATAGTTAAGTATGCGCAAAAAAGATAGAAAGAACAATTGTTTTAATAGAAAGCAATCTTAAAAAAATAAAAACGTTCATGTTCAATAAGATTTCAATAAGAAAAAGATAAAAAAACGCTATTTACAATCGCAACTGTATTCTTTTTCAACGTCAATGACGGTTACTACTACCATTTCTTCTTTTTCTTTGGGCGCAAATACGATGCGAACTTTTTGTCCATCAGAAGTCTCCCCTTCCAATGGCACACTGATGCCCTTTTGACTGCGTTGTATTTTAGATTTGTTGATGGTACCGTTTGCTAAAATAGATCGCACTTCCGCATCGGTAATAAACCTGCATTCCATTCGGCACAAAGCATGTTTGCTGTATGTTAATTTTTGAGGTTTGCGGTTAAAATCCTCCTCAACGATGGCATTGGTTTCTACCCGAATGTTTTGACTGCCTGGTTTTCCCTGGCGTTGTTTTACCCCAATAAACAATAGGATGGCGATGACCAATGCCAGGTATGGTAATATTTTTTTATTCATGGGGCAAAGATAGGAAAGGGATCGAGGTAGATCAAGCGTATAAAAGCATTCATGAGTGTTGGTCTTAATTCATTACCTATATTACTATTTGTAGTTAAAATCTTATCTTTAAGCTATGATGCTATCGAAGGAGGAAATAAATATTATTCAAAGTTATTTTCTGGATAAACCTGTTCTGAAAGCTTTTTTATTTGGTTCATTTTCGAGAGACGAAGCTTCCCCCGACAGTGATATTGATATTTTAGTCGAATTAGATTATAGCAAACACATAGGATTAGGTTTTGTAAATATGAAATTTGAGTTGGAAGACAAGCTGCAAAAGAAAGTAGATCTTGTTTCATTAAATGCAATTTCTACCCACATACTCCCTTTCGTAAATAATGACAAAAAGCTTATTTATGAAAGGTAAAATTGGCGATAAGCAACGACTACTCCATATATTATAATCTATCAATGAAATTGAGGAATATACCTTTGAAGAAAACTTCAATACATTTCTTGAAAACTCAATGATGCGTTTTGCGTCGATAAAACATATTGAGATTATTGGCGAAGCTGCCAATTATATTACAGAAGAAACTATGGCAAAATTTTCAAACATTCAATGGCGTCAGATCATTGGTTTGCGTCACATATTGGTTCATGAATATTTTGGTATTGACAGTCATCTAATATGGCAAATTATTTCTGAAGATATTCAGCAGTTAAAAGTAGAAGTAAGGATCGTTTTAGAATCTATTGATAACCAGTAACTCCAATCCCAAATTTATTTCAAGGGTAACATCTACCCATCGGGTAGCGTTCTACTAAGACCTCATCAACTTGAAAAGAGCCTTATAGACTGGTAGAAAGCCTTTAAAGCAAGTCTGTTTTCCGTAACTTTGCGCCCATGAATCGCACGGTAGCACTACATACATTGGGATGCAAGCTCAACTTCTCTGAAACAACGGCCATTGGTAGGATGTTGGAGAAAGATGGGTTTGTGAAAAAAGATTTCGATGAAGTGGCCGATGTGTACGTGATTAACACCTGTTCGGTTACAGAAAATGCCGACAAAGAATGTAGACAACTCGTACGAAGAATCCAGCGCAAAGCTCCTGAGGCCCTTGTGGTGATTACTGGGTGTTATGCACAGTTGAAACCTACAGAAATAGCTGCCATTCCTGGTGTAAATCTGGTATTGGGTGCTGCAGAAAAATTCAACATTGCTACCCATCTCAAAGAGATGACCAACAACGATGCAGCCAAAATTTGTAGTTGTGATATTGAAGATGTAAATGTATTTACGGCTTCTCACTCTATCAATGAGCGCACCCGTATTTTTTTAAAAGTGCAGGATGGTTGCGATTACAATTGTAGTTTTTGTACCATCCCAATGGCGAGGGGAAAAAGCAGAAGCGATAGCATCGACAATGTATTAAAAAATGTAGCGTCGATTGCAGCAGGTGGCGCCAAAGAGATTGTGCTCACGGGCATCAACCTCGGCGATTTTGGGAAAGGCTTTACCGGCGGGAGAAAACACGAAGAAAATTTCTTCGATTTGGTAAAAGCTTTAGACGAAAGCAATTTGATAGAAAGGTTTAGGATTTCCTCCATCGAACCCAACTTGCTTAGCAACGACATGATTGAGTTTGTGGCCGATAGCAAGCACTTCATGCCACATTTTCACATTCCACTGCAGAGTGGCAGCAATGAAATTTTAGCGGCTATGCGTCGCCGTTATAGAAGAGAATTGTACCAGGAAAAAGTAGGTCTCATCAAAACCGTGATGCCGCATGCCTGTATTGGTGTAGATGTGATAGTAGGTTTCCCTGGCGAAAGTGATCAACTATTTAAAGAAACAGCCGAATTTTTACAGGAGATCGACATCTCCTACTTACACGTATTTACCTACTCTGAAAGAGATCATACACATGCACTCAGCCTACAGCCTGTAGTGCCCGTCAACATCCGTCACGACCGCAATAAAATATTGCGTCAATTAAGTTTCACCAAAATGCAGCAATTTACAGAAGCCCATATCGGCCAAACGCGAAAAGTGTTGTTTGAGGGAGCCAATAAAAATGGCATGATGGAAGGGTTTAGTGACAATTACATCAAGGTAACTTCGCCGTTTAAAGCGGAATGGGAGAATGAAATAGTTGATTGGGTGATTTGATCGCTGGTTAAAAAAACCACCCCCGCCGTGGTTCGTGACTCACGAAACACAGGGATTCCCCAATGCCTACTATGGCCGCCGTCGGGGCTTCGACCCACGGCATGTGAGATACGTTGAAGTAAATTCTGATTTATCTCTATCGCCTGCCGCGGGCTTATGTCTGAACCATGATTTCCTTGATTAAAGGATTTACTTGATGTTCTAATGTCAAAACTTCTCTATTTATTCAGCACGGTAAACTTATTTGATACGGGCATTCACGACTGTACTATGGCCGCCGTCGGGGCTTCGACCCACGGCATGTGAGATACGTTGAAGTAATTAGTTGATTTATTGTAGAAATATTTTTAATTTATTTCTCTCTATCGCCTGCTGCGGGCTTATTTACTTTTTCTTGAAAAAAAGTAACAAAATCCTGTCTGCCGTTAGGTAGATCAGGCTGCAGAAAAAAAAGCTCCCGATTCGCTGCGCTCATTGTGGGACACGTAAAAATCAATCGTCGGGTATGAAATGAAATAAGTCACAACAATTGTGCAAATCCCAGCTATGTGCGACTTACCATCTAACAATATATCTAAGCTTTGGTAACAACAATTTCATTTCTACATCCCTCCTCATGATTTTCTTAACGCAATTTTTTCTGAGGCCCGGATTGGTCTTCGTAGTGGGTTGTTGACACAATATCGATATTGGACTATATTGTTTGTTTAATCGGTATAAATACATCGCCGCACGCTGAAAGCAAGGCGGTGGCGTGCTAATGGGATTCAACATTCATCATTCATTACTTAAAATATCGTTGAATTGAAATGCTAAATCGCCATTGGCAAAAACTCAGCTATCTCTCTAAAAATTCCTTTCTGCGCAGCTTCTTGCAAAGCCGCTAAATGTTTGGGGTGGTGAAGATCGGTGGCCGTGAAACTGGCCAACCTGTTGCGGATGATGTATCGGGCAGCTTTTGTAACCGCTGCTCCATAATATCCTGTGAGGGAGAGTAAATTTACCTGCAATAAAAATCCAAGATCCTGCAGTAAATAGTAGGACTGATAATTGGAATGAAAATAAGCATAGCGCTCAGGATGGGCTAAAATGGGCGTATAACCGTTGGTAAGAATTTTAAAAGAAATCTCTCTCGGGTTATCGGGAATTACATTGTAAGAAAATTCAGTAAGAATCGTTTTACCTTCCACACAAAGCAATGGTGAAGCGGTTTCCAGCAGCTTAAAAAAGCCTTCATCGAGCATGTATTCTGCTGCAGCTGAAAGTTCAAATTGAATCTCTTCATGCTGTAAGGCGGTCTTCACCTTCAACAAAGCTGTATCAATGGTAGCGGGGGTATTGCGGTAAAGGTCGCTGATGATGTGGGGAGTAGCCACCGATTTGTTTACCCCCAATTGCATCAAACCTTTTATGAGTGCAATAGAGGTTTCCACATCTGGCGACCCATCATCAATACCCGGTAAAATATGGGAATGAATATCTTTGCTGAATGGAAAAAAAAAGCCGGAATCAGTATGTTTTTTTTTACTGAAAAGAGAAAACATGCGTGGTGCTGGTTTTACTGATAACTGCTTGCAGTTACCTAAACTGATGAAGTTTGATCAATGGCTTTAGAATACTGGCAATGAATGGAAAGGGTATCTTATTGCGTTTCATTGCCAAGTAATCGCGGCGGTTGGCACGCAAACGTTGCTTCAGATTTTTGTTGCTAGCACCACCGGTACGCATGCGTACAATAAGTTCTGGCAAATAAGTGGCAGGCACTTTGTGCTGGTATAAATAACGCGCCATGAATTCGTAATCGGCAGCGGTAAAATAATGTGTTTCGTAACCTCCGAATATACCAATCAGCGAACGTTTTACATAAAAGGTAGGGTGTGCAGGCATCCAGCCATAACGAAATCTGTTTCTATTAAAAGGCTGCCCCTTCCAGATACGCAATACTTTAGTGGTATCGTCTTGGGCTACTACTTCCAGATCGCCATACACCACATCTTTTTTGCCGGTAAGGAATGCATTTACTATATCTGTGATCACACGATCATTGTCTAGCACATCATCGCTGTTTAATATCCCAATCACCTCGCCGGTTGCCATGGCCATGCCCTTGTTGATAGCATCATAAATTCCACGATCTGTTTCACTTACCCAACGTGCAATGCCATTTTCATTTTTTTTGATGATTTCAACTGTACCGTCTGTGCTTTTACCATCTATAATAATGTGTTCAATATTTTTATATTGCTGCATTTGTACCGAGCGGATGCAATCTTCCAGAAATCGTGCGGAATTAAATGTGACCGTTACGATGCTGACTTTCATAGTGGCAATATCCAGCTCTGAGCCAGAAAACCTATGAATGTTTTTTGCAGTAATTAACTCCTTTTCCTGATTCTCCGGGGTAAATGGATTGGGATTTATTTTAATCATTATTTTGGTTTTCGTCAATGGATGCTTGTTGCCAATAAACATATGCAAATATACTAATTTACTTTTTGCTGGTACATTAGCTTAATGTAAATAAATACTCCATTCTTCTTCTACAAAAACCGCGCTTGTTTTAGGAGTCCAGCATCAAATACCTATTTTTAATTAATAACGCTGGATTGCCCTGATAAATTGCATAAGGCTCCAATTTACCCGTAGCCACAGAGCCGGCCGTTACAACGGCATGATTACCAGCTACAACCCCTGGGGCAACGATCGATTTTGCGCCTATCCAAACCCCGTCCTCCAAAACAATACTTTTTACAATTAGTTCAAAAGTAGATTTGCGGTAATCGTGGTTGCCGCAAAGCAAGTAGGCCCCCTGAGAGATGCAAACGTGACTTCCAATACTTACTTTCCCCAAATTGTCGATCCAAACACCCTCGCCCAACCAACAAAATTCTCCAATTTCTAAAAACCATGGGTATTTGATGCTCACATGGGGTTTTATTACCAACCCTTTTCCAACCTTGGCCCCAAAAGCCCTGAGTAAACTAGCTTTAAACCCATAAAAAGGGAATAAACCGGTTTTAAAAAAAATACTGCTTACCAGCATCCATGCCAATCTTTTCCAGGCCGGACCAGGCTGGTACCAATCATTGTTATATTGAGCTAGGTTGGTGGTTTGCTGCATCGTTTGGTTTGTTCAGTTGTTGATTGAAAAAATAGATCATGATAAAGATAAACCCATAAGCTACTATGTTGAACCAAGTATGATGATCGATGCCGAACGGCATGGTACTGTTGTTGTTGATGGCAATCAGGAACATGCTGATGCGGATTACGTTGATGGCCCAAAGCGCCAGTATTCCTCCTACCACCCACAACAATTTCTTTTTCAGTGCCAGTTTATTGGCCACTACATAAGCGATCCAAAAACTGTATACGCCATACCCTACACAGTTCATGGAAATAATCACTCCTCGCTTGCCCGTAATCCTCACGAGGTAACCTGGCTCCGTTATGGTATCATAACCAAAAAGCCCTACTAACCACCTCGTACCAGCCATGAGGGAGTGTTTGATCCAACTTACATAGTCGAGATATTGTTCTACGAAGGGGCTATACACCCCCCCAGGTGCGGCCATGCCAATGATGGCGATGGTACCGTAGTAGAGCAGTAGGTACGCTCCCAGCAATTTGCCTATAAACAATAAGAATTTTTTATCGAAGAGGAATGACATGGGAGATTTGGATGATCTTTATTTTAAATGAAACTGACTAATGGCTGTGTTCGGCTTTAGCCGGTAACCTGTGTCTATTGATTCGTCCCGTTTAGAACGGGAATTCAGAAAAACGTGTTTGTTAAACCAAGCACTGTTTTTTAAGTAAGAAATTTTAAAACTTATTACATTTTATCGTCTGCCGCGGCTCTTCTTCGTGTCTTAGTGACTTAGATAATTCATGCCGAAGGCAGGAAATTTTGCTACGCAAATTAATGATGCCACAAAGACACCAAGACACTAAGGATTTGCTTCGCAAATATTAAATTCAAAACTGTGTTATGTTCTAACAAGCTTATTTTAATTCCGAAGGAATAAAACCTTCGTGTCTTTGTGACTTAGTGGCTCAACTCATTGATGCCGAAGGCAAGAATAGTTAACTTAGAAATCAACTTTACACAATACTTCTTTTTAAATTATAAATCGCTTAATTCCGTCCTTAATTAAAGGAACATTAAAATTAATTAGGTATCCCAACCTGCGATTTACAAGCTTCAAATGACTTAGCAGCTGAGCCTGCCATATTGGATTTAATGCTTCACGAGATTTCAACTCACACACTACCAGGTCATCAACAAATACATCTAATCTCATTCCTTCATCAAAGAATTTTCCGTCATAATAAAAAGGCAATTCTACTTGCCTTTTAGATGGAATTCCCTTCTTTTCTAACTCATAACAAAAACAAACTTCGTAAACTTTTTCTAAGAGTCCTGGACCAAGCTCTTTATGGACTTGGAATGCAGCATCTACGATTGCTTTTCCAATTAACTCTTCCTTATCTGATAATCTATGATACATTTTTCTTTTTATTCCGAAGGAATAAAACCTTCGTGTCTTTGTGACTTAGTGGCTTAATACCTTCATATCCTTAGTAGTAATCTTCGAATTTGAAAAAATTATTAAGACACCAAAGCACTAAGTATTTTTCTTGTGTTCGGCTTTAGCCGGTCACATGTGTCTATTGATTCGTTCCGTTTAGAACGGGAATTCAGAAAAACGTGTATGTTAAATCAAGTACCCCCGCCGTGGTGCGTGATTCAGGACATTTCCGACACGGTTATGCGAAATGTGGCCGCCGTCGGGGCTTCGACCCAAGGCATGTGAGATACGTTGAAGTAAATTCTGATTTATCTCTATTGCCTCCCGCGTAATTATGTCTGAACCATGATTTATACCGATTGGACAAACAATATAGTCCAATATCGGCTATCGCCTCATTGTACTATTTGTTTGATACCATCGGCATTTACTCCCGAAAGCATTCGGGATAAGATGTATAAAATATTGGCATATTCTATACATCACATTGGTATTACTTGATTAAAGGATTTTCTTGATGTTGTAATCTCAAAACTTCTCTATTTATTCAGCACTGTAAACATATTTGATACGGGCATCCACGACCCCATCGGGATCGAATATTTATAGCAATACAGCCCAATGCAACACCCGACCCTGAAGGGGTCGTACAATCCCGCTGCCAAATGACATCAAACATGGTTGATAAGTTCAACATTTTTTTTGAATATTTCTCTCTATCGTGTGTCGCGGTTTTTTTAACGTAAAGAGTCGGGTAAAAATGAAAAGTTTGATATGCAAAAATCCAACTTTCATATTTGGCTAATGGAAGACAAAATTCAACATTATTTTTTCATAAAATGCGCGTATGCTGCCGATATTGTTTCTTTCACCTCATTCCAGCTAAGATCTGAAAACATATTAGGCATTTCATCTTTATCAGCGTCATCAAAATAAATGATGCTTTTCAAAGTCATGAATAGGGAACCATCTTTGTATTTTGCAACATAATGATCTAATATTTGGGCTATATCAATTTGTTTTAAGAGAAAATACAAATCAACAAAATCTTTTTTAGAACCCCGCCCAGTGACAGCCGCAATTTTCATCGCAGCAATATCAACCAGATCGGCTAACAACAAACCGTCTTGTAAAATTGCTGGTTGTAGCCAAGGGTATGGGTAGTTCACAATATCTACTTTTACATTATTCAGTAAGTAGATGTGGATATTCTTGGAGCTTTTTAACTGTGTAACGCTACCCATACTTGCTAAAGCAGCACTGATGTCTATTTCATCGACATCAATAGAACCAAATAAATCAATGTCTATAGAAGTTCGGTGACCAATTTGTAAAGCAAGTGAAGTTCCGCCTACTAAGCGCAAATCTCTGAACAAATCATGTTGTTGTAATTGCCTTAAAAGTTCCAGTGTTTGTTGGTGAACTGTGTGGTATTGTAGCATCTAAATTTTTCTCTGGGTGTATTTGAAAGTAAGGCAACCATATTGAGTGCCTTAGGTTCTAGCTCTCTAAATTCTATTACTGCATCTTTTATCTGCTCTAAGCCGTAATAATTTCGTATCAATTGCCAATCTTCTAATAACCCATATTCTAGTACACGTTTTATGATATAGTCTCGGCTATCTTCGGTGTGAAGCAATTCTCTTTTTACATCCCAAAATAAATGGGAAGAAAATTTTTTAATATCGAGGTTGTTTTGTTCCATGGTTTAAAATATCCTATAATGTTTTCAAGTTAGAGTTTTTATTGAAATAAAACAATGAGTTTGTACTTTATCAATACACGCAGATGGCTAAACTACTGTGTGTGAAAGACTTTTATTCCGAAGGAATAAAACCTTGGTGGCTTTGTGCCTTAGTGGCTTAATACCTTCACACCTAAAAAGGTAATCTTCGAATTTGAAAAATTAAATTATTCCACGAAGACACATGGAATATGCTTTTCAACCGTTGTTCTTCAAAACACAATCTTATTAAATGATAAATCTTTTTATACCATCCTTAATTAATGGTACATTAAAATTAATGAGAAAACCTAACCTCCTATTTACAAGCTTCAAATGGCTTAATAATTGGGCTTGCCAAACTGGATTTAATGCTTCTCTAGATTTTAACTCACACACAACCAAATCATCTACAAATACATCCAATCTCATTCCTTCATCAAAAACCTTTCCGTCGTAGTAAAATGGTAATTCAACTTGCCTTTTACATACAATGCCCTTCTTTTCTAATTCTTAACAAAAGCAAGCTTCATAAATTTTTTCCAAAAGACCTGGACCTAACTCCTTGTGTACCTTAAACGCAGCATCAACAATTGCCCTTCCAATTAACTCTTCCTTATCTGATAATCTATGATACATTTTTCTTTTTATTCCGAAGGAATAAAACCTTCGTGTCTTTGTGACTTAGTGGCTTAAAACAT
>JBIIPY010000084.1:0-12285 GCA_044342365.1 Ferruginibacter sp.
ATCTGCATGCATAATGGTGCTGAGGCGATGCGCAATGAGAATACTTATTTGGTCTTTGCTAGCACTGATATCTTTGATGGTGTTGGTGATTTCTTCTTCTGTAAGTGAATCCAAGGCGCTGGTGGCTTCATCAAAAATGAGCAGGTTGGGTTTGCGCAACAAGGCACGTGCAATGGAGAGTCGTTGTTTTTCACCGCCGCTGAGTTTTAATCCGCCTTCACCGATGATGGTTTCCAATCCTTTTTCTGCCCTATTCAACAAATTCAAACAGGCTGCTTTGCTCAATGCATCATGGAGATCTTCGTCGGTGGCCGTTGGGTTTACAAACATCAAATTTTCGCGAATGCTACCGCTGAACAGATTGGTGTCTTGCGTTACAAATCCAATCTGGCTGCGAAGGTCTTCGAAGCTGATGTTGTTTTCGTCGATACCATTGTACAAGATGCTCCCCTGTTGCGGACGGTACAGTCCCACCAACAATTTCATGAGGGTTGATTTCCCGCTTCCGCTAGGCCCAACAAACGCAATGGTTTCACCGGTTTTGGCAGAGAAGCTGATATTGTCAATGGCTTTTTGTGATGCGGTTTTGTGTTTGAATGCTACTTTATCAAACACCAATGATTCGATGTTGCCAATGTGTTTTGGATTAGCGGCTACATGCTCTGGGGTTTTATTCATCAACGTTTCAAAGTTGTTTAGCGATGCTTCTGCTTCGCGATAAGAAAGAATGATGTTGCCAATTTCCTGTAGCGGACCAAAAATGAAGAAGGAGAAAATTTGCATGGTTACCAACTGACCGGCATCCATTTCGTTCCGGAAGATAAGCCACATCAGAATAAACAAAATAACCTGCCTTAAAGTATTAACCAGCGTGCCTTGTATGAAACTGATGCTGCGGATGCGTTTTACTTTGGTGATCTCTAATCCTAAAATTTTATAGGTGTTTTTGTTCAATCGTTCAACTTCCTGACTGGTTAACCCCAAACTTTTTACCAGCTCTATGTTGCGCAACGATTCGGTCGTAGAACCCGCCAAAGCGGTAGTTTGGCCAACAATGTTTTTCTGAATCATCTTCACTTTTCTGCTGAGGCGGTTGGTAATAAAAGTGAGGATGCCTATCCCCATTAAATAAGCCACAGGTATGCGCCAGTTAATGAAAATAGCTGCGTACACAAATACAAACACTACTCCTATCAGTACACCAAAAAGGATATTGATAAAACTGATCATAAATTTTTCTACATCGGCCCTCACTTTGGTGAGTACCGACAAGGTTTCACCACTGCGCTGGTCTTCAAAGTCTTCGTAAGGCAGTTTCATGGCCTGTTGCAGACCATCGGTAAATACACGTGCGCCAAACTTCTGTATGACCACGTTTAAAAAATAATCTTGAAAAGCCTTAGCGATTCTGCTCACCATGGCAACAGAAATGGAGAAGAGTAGAATGTACACTACTCCCAGTTGTAAATAAGGCTTACCGTTTCTGGTAATGTTTTCATAAGTCCAATAAAACCTTGGGTCGCTGAAGCCGCCAGGAGCTGCTTTGTGGTCGGCGGCGAGGTTCACCAGTTTACCCAACAAGATAGGATCGATGAGTGAAAAACCGATGTTGATACCGGCCATGCAAAGCGTAAATACCACCAACCATTTATCGGGCTTGAGGTACTTTAATAATATTTTCATGAAGAAATGTTTGTAATGTGTAAGTGCTTTTAAATGAGCGCTGCAAATTTACATTCATTTTTTTCAATGGATGAATTAATGTGTCGGGTGGTGAAGGTTTTTAAAAAAATAGAACAATTCATTTTTTGTCCTGGCCAATTTGAGTATTTAAAAAAAGGAAAAGCCCGCGCTATTCGCTACTTTACCCTTGATGATTTTTGTAAAGTGTTGGAATGCCGGCCAGAGGATATTTTAGGGTGGGGATAAATACTGCTTCAGCGAAAAGATCTAAATTTCTTATACTGTGGCCGCCGTCGTGGCTTCGACCCACGGCATTTCAATAGAGTTCGTTTTTAGTTTGTCGCTGGTCAGGAGCCCAGGCGACGGCATCCCGTTTTTAATCGGAATCTTATGAATCTGTACATACCTTTCTTCCATCATTCTGTGGCCGCCGTCGGGGCTTCGACCCACGGCATGTCAGAGATTTTGAAATATTTTTTTTAATATTCTTTTCAATAGAATTCATTTCTATCTCCTCGCTGGTCAGGAGCCCAGGCGACGGCATCCTGTTTTTAATCGGAATCTTGTGCAGGTGAAAATGCCTGTCCCCTATCATTCTCTTGCCGCCGTCGGGGCTTCGACCCACGGCATTTCAGGTACTTTAAAGTATGTATTTACGGGTATCAATTACCAGTATAATGCGTTAATATTTTAAATTCATCAAATCCATCCATATAAAATTTAGCTGAGGAATACTTATATATTTCTCCAAAATGAACCAATCCAACCGAAACAGGATTTTCATGAATATAGGCTAGCTTTTGAAGAAAAACTTTCTCTGTAAATAATTCAATGCTCAGCGGCTCGCGCTTCCATATTTGGTAGGTGCGATCAAATTTGTTAACCCTTAGTTGTTCAAGTAAGGGCAGGTTTTCATGTGAAAGTTTATTTTTTATCGCCTTAGAGGTATAGGTCATAAAAGAGGTCTGAATTTGTGCCAAAGAAAATGTTTCTAAAGGTTGCCAAATTAAATGAACATGATTGCTCATAATTGTAAAGGCAGATAATTCAATCCGATTTTTTGCAACTAGAAATTGCAAGCATTCGATTATAATATCTTTATACGCATCATCTTTTAGTAAAAATTTTCGTTTATAGATGGAAGCAGTAAAAAACTGCGGCCAAATGGTTGTGTAATTCATTTCATAAATCTTTTTAATTGAAAAAACTTGTCTCAGGGCAACATAGTTTTTGGAATAGATTGTTAGTGTCTTATTCGCCGTTGGTCAAAGCCCAGACGGCGGCATCCTGCAAAAGATACTTGACTGCGCTCTTTATTTATTTGGAAAAAATTGTTAGTGTCTTATTCGCCGTTGGTCAAAGCCCAGACGGCGGCATCCTGCAAAAGATACTTGACTGCGCTCTTTATTTATTTGGAATAGATTGTTAGTGTCTTATTCGCCGTTGGTCAAAGCCCAGACGGCGGCATCCTGCAAAAGATACTTGAATGCGCTTTTTATTTATTTGTAAAAAATTGTTAGTGTCTTATTCGCCGTTGGTCAAAGCCCAGACGGCGGTATCCAGCAACAAAGAAACGCTACAGATATAAATTTTCATTTCGTTAGTACATCATAGGCCATACCAAACGGTTTAAGTTTTTTGAGTGCTTTATTAGCTGTTGGCTGAAACCCAGGCAGCGGCCATTGCTTCTTATTGCATAGGTGACGGCTCTTCATAATATCCCGTCATGCCCCCCAACCCTCTCTATCCAAACTTCTGTATTGAATGGCTTCGGCTAAATGCTCTGGTAAAATATTTGTAGAGGCTGATAAATCGGCAATGGTTCTGCTCACTTTTAAAATACGGTCGTAGGCCCTTGCACTTAGGTTTAACTTTTCCATCGCAGCTTTTAACAAGCTCGAACCAGCACCAGAGATGGCACAAATTTCTTTGAGGGTTTTGCTGCTCATCTGCGCATTGGCATACACGCCTTCTATCAATTGATACCGCTCAGCTTGAATTTCTCTTGCACGAATTACCCGTTCCCGAATCTGCTCACTTTTTTCGGCATGATGTGCCGATGATAATTCACTAAATGCCACGGGTGTTACTTCTACATGAAGGTCTATCCTGTCTAACAACGGACCAGAAATTTTACCAAGGTATTTCTGTACGATACCTGGCCCACAACTGCATTCTCTTTCAGGGTGATTGAAATAGCCACAGGGGCAGGGGTTCATACTGGCGATCAACATAAAACTGGCTGGGAAATCCAATGCAATTCTTGCCCTGCTAATGGTAACCCTTCTTTCTTCCATCGGCTGCCGCATCACTTCCAATACCGTTCGTTTAAATTCGGGCAACTCATCTAAAAACAACACCCCATTGTGGGCCAAAGAAATTTCACCGGGCTGTGGATTGCCCCCACCACCTACAAGGGCCACATCTGAAATAGTGTGGTGCGGACTCCTGAATGGTCGTCTGCTCACCAACGTTGCGTTTTCGGGAAGCTTACCCGCTACGCTGTGAATCTTGGTAGTTTCCAACGCTTCCTGCAAAGTAAGGGGTGGGAGAATGGTAGGCAGTCTTTTGGCCAACATGGTTTTGCCTGCTCCGGGCGGACCAATCAAAATAGCATTGTGCCCGCCGGCAGCGGCAATTTCAAGCGCCCGTTTGATGTTTTCCTGCCCCTTTACTTCCGAAAAATCAAGATCAAAATTTCTTTGTGCGGATGCAAATTCTTCTCGGGTATCTACCACAGTGGGTTGCAGACTTTCTTCAACTTTAAAAAATTGAATTACTTCGTTGATGTGTTCTACACCATATACTTTTAAATTGTTTACCATGGCGGCTTCGCGGGCATTGGCCGCTGGCACAATCAAACCTTCAAAACCTTCTTTGCGCGCTTGAATGGCTATGGGCAAAGCACCTTTTATGGGCCGGATGGTGCCATCTAAACTGAGCTCGCCCATGATTACAAAATGTTCGAGTCGCTCCGGACGATCGAGTTGTTCGGTGGCCGCAATGGTGCCAATGGCAATGGGTAGATCAAATGCAGAACCCGATTTCTTGATGTCGGCCGGAGCCAGGTTTACCACCAGTTTGGTGCGAGGCATGTAATACCGAATGTTTTTGATGGCGCTTTCTACCCGCTGCAAACTTTCTTTCACGGCATTGTCGGGCAAGCCAACAATGTAATAATTTTTGCCTTTGTTGGTTACGTTCACTTCTACAGTAATGGTAATGGCTTCTACGCCATAAACGGCGCTTCCAAATGTTTTGATGAGCATGGGTACGGTTTAAAAGGCTAATGTAAAAAAAGTTTTTGGGAAAAGAAAGGGGATTTTTCACGGGCCAAACAGCCTAGCGGGAGCCGGTAGGCTGCTGTATAAATCTATCGGGTGCAAGTGCTTACAAATCTTTTAGCATCTGCGTTACCCCTTCTCGCTCCAAAATCAAATAACCCAATCTATCGTTGCTGATGCCGTGGCGGAGTTGGTAATTAAAACTGAGTTGCCCATTGTGGGCATTGGTTTCAAAATAATTGAAGCTGATGTTGGAATGTTTTTTTAAATCTTCCCCAATTTCATACAAATGCGTAGAGAGGATAAACAGCGAATTTTTTATTTTCAACAAGCCCTCAATTACGGTGGTGCTGCACTTCATGGCGTCTTGTACATTGGTACCTTTAAATAGTTCATCAATCAAGATGAGCCATTTTCTTTTGTCGTTTACTTTGCTAATGGTGGCTTTGATGCGTTGCACTTCGTTGTAAAAATAACTTTCTCCTTTGCTGATATCGTCTATCACATTGATATTGCTCAGCATGCCATCAAACAAGCTTAACTGCATTTGTTGGGCGGGTACACCCATTCCTATATGGGCAAGAAATACCGCAGTTCCCACCGCCTTGATGAAAGTACTTTTGCCCGCCATGTTAGCTCCAGTTAAAAAAACAAAGTTGGTGGCACGGTTCATGTGCAAGTCGTATGGCACAGCTTTTTGCAACAACAAATGATACAATCCCTTTACTTCTACAATCGGAGCATCGCTTTCAATAAATTCGGGGAATACTAGGCGCATGTTTTTTACAGTCATCGCCATACCATACCATGCATCCAATTGCGCATGAATGGCTATTAAAGTGAGCATGTTGTTTTTATAATGATATCTGATAAACTGCCCCAGTTGCAATTGTTGCGGAATAGATAAGTCTTCCGATTTTTTATTATCAAAAATAATTTTTAGGGGTTCGGCAGCAATACTTTTTTGTGCAATTTCTAAATACTTACGCATTGGCGTAGGTGTAGTTGGCGTAAGATATCTTTCGATGAACTGTTGCATGCCTTTGATGAAATCGAAACAATGAATGATAGAATATTTGATGAGCGAATAATCTGGCCCGTGCAGCATTTTATAATTGAGTGCGGTTAAGCTGGTAACGGTGTTGGGCAAGAGATCGAAGTTGTATTCATAAAAACGTTCTACCACCATGATGGTACCATTGCTCACTACCATCGGCCATTCAGCTTCTTTGCGCAAAATAAGTTGTAGGGTTGCTTGCACATCGCGGATGTCTTCTATTTTTTGCAAGGGTGTAGCCAATGTTTTTCTCAGCTGTTCCTTACCGTTGGTAGTAAGCGTATGATTCAATTTACTTAAAATAGAGAAATCTTCTTCTCCATTAAAGATAGAAAGATCGTTGAGTGTGGTTTTGTCTATTTCCATGAATACCTGTTAAGATCGGTCAAAGGACAATCTTTGTCCTCTATGAGAGTCATTTACCTGTTTGTTTTCATAAACGATTTGTCCGTTTACCATAGTTGTATCAATACTAGCTGGCATTTGAAAGCCCTCCAATGGGCTCCATCCGCATTTGTACAATAAGCTTTCTTTGGTAACAGTAAAGGACTGCTGAAGATTTACCATCACCAAATCGGCGTGGTATCCTTCGCGTATGTAGCCTCTTTTGTTAATTTGAAAACAATCTGCCACAGCGTGACTCATCTTCTCTGCAATTTTCTCAAGGCTGATTTTGCCTTGTTGATGGTAGTATAACATCAACGCCAACGAATGTTGCACCAGCGGTAAACCAGCGTGTGCATTTTCATAGGCGCCTTCTTTTTCACTCAATAAATGTGGTGCATGGTCGGTAGCAATTACATCTAACCGATCATCTAACAATGCTTCCCACAAAGCACTTTTATTGTGTGCTGCTTTGATGGCGGGATTGCATTTTATTTTGTATCCAAGTTGTTCGTAGTCGTCTGCTGTAAAATGCAAATGATGTACACACACTTCTGAAGTAATTCTTTTATCTTTTAATGGCAACATGTTGCCAAACAATTGTAATTCTTTTTCGGTGCTGATGTGTAGTATGTGCAAACGGGTATTGTATTTTTTTGCAAATTGAATAGCCGTGAGCGATGATTCATAACAGGCTTCTGCATCTCTGATGATCGGATGATCTTTGGCAGTTAATGCTACCCCCGTATTTTTGATGGCTTCATAATTGCCTCGAATGATTCGTTCATCTTCACAATGTGTTGCAATCAATACTTCTGATTCGCTGAAAATTTTATCCAGTGTGGTATGACGGTCTACCAGCATATTGCCCGTACTGCTTCCCATAAAAATTTTGATTCCGCAAATGTCTTTTTTATACTGGTTTACTTTCAACGCTTCTTCTGCATTGTCGTTGCTTACGCCCATAAAAAAAGAATAGTTGGCTAGTGAACTGTGGCGGGCAATTTCGTATTTGTCTTCCAGTAAGGGTATGGTTAATGCATTGGGAATGGTGTTGGGCATTTCCATAAAACTGGTTGTACCGCCTGCTACCGCAGCCCGGCTTTCGGTATAAATATTGGCTTTATGGGTAAGGCCGGGTTCCCTAAAATGTACTTGGTCGTCTATCACGCCCGGAAACAAGTGTTTACCTTCACCATCAATTTCAACCACGTTTTCGGTTAGGGCTATTTTATTTTCTATCCGTTCTATGATGCCATTGCTCACCAATACATCCCCCGTTTTTATTTTACCCTCATTCACGATCTGTATGTTCTTAAAGAGGTATTTTTGCATAACTTGAGTTTATGATAATTGAATTTAATTAAAACTACATGCAAATTATTAAAAGCATCTTCAAAATTATCTTTTTTGTTTTACCCGTTGCAACTTCTGCACAATCTACTTATCTCAACCAGGGTTCAAAAGAGATTCATTTGTTAGATCGCCTCGAAATAAAGCAACAGCGAAATACGGATATTCTTTTTTCCACGCTGAAGCCATACAGTAGAAAATCTATTGTTCGGCAAGTAGAATTTTTGGATAGTGTCCGAACTGGTTTTCTAGATTCCAACGGCGTTGGGCTTTATAAAGAATGGAAGGGCACTGGTTTAACAAAAGTAGACGAGTACAATATTCGCAGTCTGCAACTCAACAACAGCGAATGGGTAACTACCAATCGTTCCGACTTTGAGAGCAAGCATCCCTTGTTAAAAACGTTCTATAAATCAAAAGCAAATTTTTTTGAAGTAAATAACAAAGATCTTTTTTTGGCCATTAACCCTATGTTGCAATTACAACAATCAAGAGCATCAGGTAATGATGAGAAAATTTTTTTAAATACCAGAGGTATTAGCGTTCGTGGTTTGATTGGCAATAAAATTGGCTTCTCCTCTTTCATCACAGAGAACCAGGAACGTGGCCCCGCTTTTTTTCAAGATAAGATCAGAGAGCTAAGAGCAGTGCCAGGTGTTGGGTTTTACAAATCATTCAAAGGAACAGCAGTAGACTATTTTGACGCCAGAGGTCATCTCACTTTTAATGCAGGGAAGTTCATCGACTTTCAAATTGGCTATGATAAAAATTTTATTGGAAACGGTTACCGTAGCTTGTTTCTGAGCGATTGGGGAAACAGTTACCTCTTTGCAAAAATCAACACCAAAATATGGAAATTCCATTACCAGAATATTTTTATGGAGTTGATGCCGCAGTTCACCAAAAAAGGAGATTCGTTGTTGTCAAGAAAGTATGCTGCCATGCATCACCTCAGTATGAATGTAACCCGCTGGTTAAATATTGGCTTGTTTGAGGGGGTAGTTTTTGGAAGAGTCAACCATTTCGATTTTCAATACCTAAACCCCATCATTTTTTACAGGCACATAGAAGGAACAGTTGGTAGTCCAGACAACGCTGTAGCGGGGCTCGATTTCAAAGCCAACGTAGCTAAAAGATTGCAGTTTTACGGACAGTTTATGTTAGACGAGTTTGTATTGAACGAGGTTCGTAACAATCCCACTAGTTGGGTTAATAAATTCGGTATTCAGTTGGGCGGTAAATACATGGATGCATTTGGCATTAAAAACTTAGATATTCAGGTAGAAACCAACAGGGTACGTCCTTTTACATATTCGCACCGCGATACCATTGCCAACTACACGCATTACAACCAACCACTTGCACATCCATTGGGTGCCAATTTTCAGGAGTTTATTGGTATTCTTAATTACCAGCCAGCACCTAAATGGCATTTGTATGCAAGGGCCATTTATTACAAACAGGGATTGGATAGCGGAGGTGTAAACTTTGGCGGCAATATTTTCCGTAATTATCAAACACGTACTTCTAATGATGGTTTTGAAGTAGGTAGTGGCCTACAAGCCAATGTTTTCAACGGGTTTGCACAGGTAAGTTATGAGTTGAGAGAAAACTTATCATTCGAAATTTCGGTGTTATACCGCAACTACGAATTGGCTGGTGTTGTCAATAAACAAAATACCAAAATGATTTCTGCAGGAATGCGGTTGAATATGTTCAGAAGAAATTATGATTTTTAGTAGCTCGTCTACGGATGCGAAGACAATATGATCGCAGATCATTTTCAAAAATACATTCCATAAAAAAGCACTGAATTAAAATTCGGTGCTTTTTATTTTAGGACGTTACAATTAAAATTTTATACCAATGTGATTTATATAATATGCCAATATTTTATAAATCTTATCCCGAATGCTTTCGGGAGTAAATGCCGATGGTATCAAACAAATAGTACAATGAGGCGATAGCCGATATTGGACTATTTGTTTGTCCAATCGGTATTATTCTACTGTGAGGGAAAACGTAATACTTCGTGCATTCATTTTATCAATTACGTTTGAGTATTTTAAATCTACATCTCTTTTGTGCATGTTGTTGAGTCCCCAACCCAGTTTGATTTCTGGAGTGAGTACAAAAACCGGAAAATAAAAATGGAATCCCATACCTAGTTCCAACCCATAATCGACGGGTTTGAGCTTCATCAGGTTCTCAGAATTTTTGCCACCTTTGCTGGCAGCCATATCATATTCTATTTTACCGCCAGCCATCATGTACACTTTAAAATTGTAAATTCGATCGCTGCTAAATTTCAACTGAAGGGGTAGTGCCAGTGTAATGCCCTGTACTTTTCGTGTAGTAAATGTATCTTCACCTGCAGGCCTGTTGGGGTATTTCAAATAATATTGAAATGATTTTTCTGTGAATGTGAGATTGAGTGGGTATGTGCGCAAATCGAAATGATTGCTCAACCTTTTATTCACCAACCAAGCCAGGTTTAAGCCCGTGCTGTTCACACTTTCTACTACCAATACACTGTCGAATTGTAAAAAACGGGGATGACGGGTAAAACTGTAATGGGATCTGTTAACGCCTATATTGATACCAAAATGGAATGGTTTCTCGTCATGGTCTTCAAGGTTCAGATATCTTATCTGAGCAGAAGAACAGAAGGGGAGGGCAATAATGACCGCCAGTAATAGTATTATTTTTTTTCTCCGCAATAGATGCTGCATATTCCTAAACTCAATGGTTTGTATTGTGTATGATGGTATCCCAAATTATTAAGGATACTGATAAAATTTTTTCCTTCCGGAAATTGTTGAATGGATTCTTCGAGGTATTGGTATGCTCCGCGGTTCTTCGAAAACAGTTTGCCCATGCTGGGTGTTACCACTTTCATATATAGGTTATAGAAGGATGTAACAGGTTGCTTTTTTGGCCTGCTGAATTCGAGCACAACCAGTTTTCCGCCAGGCTTTAACACCCGTAAAATTTCTGATAGTCCCTTTTTTAGGTCTTGAAAATTTCTTACGCCAAATGCTACTGTTACAGCGTCAAACGTGTTGTCTTCAAAATTTATTGCTTCGCAATCTCCATTTAACAATTCTATGGTTTTTGACAAACCTAGTTTTTCGATTTTTTTTCTTCCAACGTCTAACATCCCATCACTGATGTCTATTCCGGTAATATGGGTAGGTTTTAGAAAACGTGATGCCATGATTGCAACGTCTGCTGTGCCAGTAGCTACATCGAGCATCCGTTTAAGATCTTTCTTTTTTAGATATGACAATGCTCTTTTTCTCCACCAGAGATCGATGCCACCACTTAAAAATCTATTTAAAAAATCGTAGCGGAAAGCGATGTCGTCAAACATAGATGCAACCTGTTCTTTTTTAGGCTGCAGCGATGATTTGTCTGGTACTACAGTATCGTGTGCAAATTTTGTCATGATCGTGTGCAAATATACGTCGTTTACAATTGAGGGGTTTCTTCATCATAACAATGATAAAAGTAGAAAAGTTAATTTTGACCCCTAATTTCGCATTATGCATATTAAAAAAGCCGTTTATATCATCAGCAATCCAGATTTTGAAAAATGTCCTGATCCTATCAAACCAGAGTATGCATTTATTGGAAGAAGCAATGTGGGAAAATCTTCACTGATCAATATGTTGTGCAACAATGAAAAGCTTGCCAAAACTTCTTCATCTCCCGGCAAAACACAACTCATCAATCATTTTGATGTGGTGAGCAGTGGTACTACTGAATACAACAAAAAGTATGAGTCTGTTTACAACTGGTTTTTGGTTGATTTACCTGGATATGGTTTTGCAAAAGTGAGCATTAGCAGCAGACGCAGGTGGGAGCAGATGATAGAAAATTATTTGCGCAAAAGAACCAATTTGTCACAGGTGTTTGTATTGATCGATGCACGGCATACACCTCAAAAAATCGACCTCGATTTTTTAGAAAATCTAAAAAAATGGGAAGTGCCTTTTAGTTTGGTATTTACAAAAGCAGACAAAGAAACCCAGCGTGTAGTGAACAAAAACGTAAAAGATTTCCTGAATGCCATGCGCAAAACCTGGATGTTCCTGCCCATGCATTTTGTAACCAGTGCCGTAAAAAAATCGGGTAGAGATAAGCTGTTGGGTTACATCAACGAAATGAATGAGGAACTAAAAAAGAAGGCTGAATAAAGCGTAAAATTTACCTATCACACCCATTTCACAGAAGTGAGTATGCTGTAGGAATTCAATGGAGCGTCGAAGTTTTTTAACAACGAATTGTTTTCACAAACATCAATTCACCACTTTATTGGCGCAACTGCTGCTGGCAAAAGCTTCTGGCTTGGCTTTGAAAGCAAAGCCCATACCGAGAATATATCCCATAGCTTCCCGCAAAGCTTCGTTGCTTTTAAATTGTGGATTCGTATTGATGTCGGCATGCACTTCCATGTCTACGTTATAGCGTGTAAACAGATCGCATAGCTCGTAAGCAATTTCAATGCTTTTGGCTACTTCC
>JBIIPY010000153.1:0-3786 GCA_044342365.1 Ferruginibacter sp.
TTTTGTGCGAGTAGCGTAAGAGACGCAAATACAATAGCACAAAAACTGAGTAATAATCTTTTTCTCATTTAGTTTAGTTTTTGGTGTAACTACCACTTATCATGATAATCGACCGCGAATCTAAGAAAAAAACAAATTAATGTTAAATTTATTTAACTCTTTTTATTTTTGTTTAGCCTTTTATATAAAAATAATTAATTCGTTAAACATAAAATCTCAATATAGGGATGGTTTTTTGTATAAAGTTTTAGTATAATATATAACCCACTAATAGTCCTCTTGATTTGTGGAGATTATACCTGATTATTCTATAGTTTGAGTGATTTGCGCAAAAAAATAATTTTGAGATGTGGCCCATTATTGTAATTTAGTGGAAGAATTTAATGGGTTAGTAAGTAATGGGGCCAGCAGTAATGTTGGCCCTTTTGCTTTTAAGAAATACCTACTATTTTAAACCTATGAGCAAAATTAAAACCGCCTTTTTCTGCAATAACTGTGGGTATGAAAGTACCAAATGGATTGGTAAATGTCCTTCATGTAATGAATGGAACAGTTTTACTCAAGAAGTAATTCAAAGTGGTGATGCAAAAGAAAAAACAACCTGGGAAGATTACCCCGACACAAAAAAAATCACCAAGACAGTTGCATTAAGTGATGTTACTGTTCAAGAAGAAAAAAGAATCGTAACAAAAGACCCTGAACTAAATCGAGTGCTTGGTGGCGGAATCGTTCCCGGAAGTTTAATTTTAGTTGCTGGTGAACCAGGTATTGGAAAAAGTACATTGTTTTTACAAAACGGTTTGCATATTAATCAACTTCGTGTTTTGTACATCAGTGGAGAAGAAAGTGAGCAACAAATTAAAATGCGTGCCGATCGATTAAAAATTTCCAACGATAATTTTTACTTGCTTACCGAAACAGACACCACCGTCATTTTTAAAGAAATCAAAAAACTAAAACCCCAATTAGTAATTGTAGATTCCATTCAAACCATTCAATCCAATTTAATTGATTCATCTGCCGGAACAGTTTCTCAAATCAGGGAATGTGCAGCAGCATTTCAACGTTTTGCAAAAGAAACCAATACGCCCGTTTTTTTAATTGGTCATATTACCAAAGATGGTGCCATTGCCGGACCAAAAATTTTGGAGCATATGGTGGATACTGTTTTGCAATTTGAAGGAGATCGACACTACGCATATAGAATTTTACGTACGCTTAAAAACAGATTTGGCAGCACATCCGAATTAGGCATTTATGAAATGACAGGAGAAGGCATGCGAATAGTTACGAATCCATCTGAAATTTTAATAGCTCAAAGAGAAGAGGTGCTTAGTGGAAGTGCTATTGCAGCTGCATTAGAGGGCATGAGGCCATTATTGATTGAAGTACAGGCATTGGTTACTACCAGTGTGTATGGAACACCCCAAAGAACAGTTACCGGATTTGATTTAAGACGCTTGCAATTGTTATTAGCAGTGCTAGAAAAAAGAGGGGGCTTTCAATTTGGTATGAAAGATGTTTTTGTAAATATTGCTGGGGGAATAAAAATTGAAGACCCATCAATTGATTTAGCAGTGATTTGTGCATTGCTTTCTTCCTATGAAGACAACCCACTTCCAAAAGCAGTTTGTTTTGCTGGTGAAGTTGGTTTAAATGGGGAAATCAGAGCAGTCAATAGAATTGAACAAAGAATTGCTGAAGCAGAAAAATTAGGATTCGAAAAAATAATTGTTTCTCGTTACAACAAAAAAAGTTTCGACCCAAAAAATTATTCCATCCAAGTAGTAGCACTTAGCAGAGTAGACGAAGTATACCAACAGTTGTTTTAATCCGTTAAAAAACATTTTATTTTTCGGTATTTACTATACAATGAAATGATGCTTTAATGAAATTTATGGATGATTGCATCAATCCAAAAAATCAATACTGCCATTCAACATTTATTGTATCCTCATTTTTGTAGTGGGTGCGGCGTAGATTTTATTAGTACAAAAGAATTTTTGTGTGCAAAATGTTGTAGTTCATTACCAGTTACCCAATTCAGTCATATTCCTTTCAATCCAATAGAAAAGATTTTTATCGGAAGAGTGCCGGTGCATGCTGCAGGATCAATCTATTATTTTACCAAATCAAGTTTATTGCAACACTTATTGGTGCAATTAAAATACAATAACAACAAAGAAGCTGGCTTTTTTTTAGGAAGACAATTGGGTATTTTATTAAAAGCAACTGATCGTTTTAATTCAATTGATTGCATCGTTCCGCTGCCACTTCACCCCAAAAAACAATACCAAAGAGGTTACAACCAAGTAGACCTGATTGGGGATGGAATGGCGGCTGTTTGGCCAAAAAAACTGTTAAAAGAGGCAGTTTCTAGAAAAATTTATACAAAAACCCAAACCCAAGAGAGCCGAATCAGCCGTTGGGAAAATATGGAAGGGGCGTTTGAAGTAAGGGAACCAAATTCCTTCAGAGATAAACATGTTCTATTAATAGATGATGTAATTACCACCGGGGCTTCCCTCGAAGCTTGTGGAACAGCTATTTTGGCTGTTCCGGGTACAAGATTGAGTATTGCTACGGTAGCTTATACCATATAAAATTTATACGTATGTTTGTAAACGAAATCACACGTGCAATGACTACTAAACTCACTTTAACAATAGATAAATCAGTAATTATTTCAGCCAAAAAATATGCCTCCATTAAAGGAAAAAGCTTGTCTAAAATGGTGGAAAATTACCTCAAAACGATGAGTTCAAGCATTGAAACAGAGTTACCGCTTTCACCCAAAGTGTCCAATTTAATGGGATCCATTCAATTACCTGACAGTTTTGACTATAAATCTGCATTGAGTAAATCAATTAGTAAAAAATACAAATAATGAAGTCCGTTTTCATCGATACCAATGTAATTATTGACTTTTTAGCCAATAGAGCCCCATTCGCATTTTTTGCAGGCAAAATTTTTGATCTTGCTGAACAGAAAAAACTAACAATTTATATCTCTGCAGTATCTTATAATAACATTTATTACATTTTAAAACAGCGTCTAAACCATTCAGCTACCATTAAATTAATTGCTCAATTAAAAGATTTAACAATGGTTTCAACAGTTGATCAATGGGTAATTCAAAAAGCGATAAACTCCAATTTTAAAGACTTTGAAGATGCTATTCAACATTTTTGTGCAACAAATGTTAAAGATGTGGGTTTAATCATTACCAGAGACACCAATGATTATACAAAAAGTGAACTCCCAGTAATGACCCCCGAAGAAGCTTATTCTTTTTTATCTATTTAATACTAACTTCATACTCCAAAAAATCATACAAATGAAACTTTTAACA
The DNA here is from genome assembly GCA_044342365.1 of Ferruginibacter sp. Lineage (GTDB taxonomy): Bacteria > Bacteroidota > Bacteroidia > Chitinophagales > Chitinophagaceae > Ferruginibacter. Next base: position 3,353 of record JBIIPY010000153.1, read on the forward strand.
GCCATCGCCTCTTTTATATTGATGAGTGCTTTTACATATCCTTCTAACCCTTCTATTCATGGTTTTAAAGTGAAATCAATCGAAGGTAAAACCATTGATTTCTCTAGCTTCAAAGGAAAGAAAATCTTGGTTGTTAACACCGCTTCTAAATGCGGTTATACTCCTCAATACGAAGCATTACAAAAAGTCTATGAGCAATACAAAGACAAATTGGTTATTGTAGGTTTCCCAGCCAATAATTTTGGTGGGCAAGAGCCAGGCAGCGATGCAGAAGTGCAAGAATTTTGTAAAGCCAGATTTGGGGTAACATTTCCTCTTGCCAGTAAAGTAAGTGTAAAAGGAGAAGATATGGCGCCAATATACAAATGGCTTACTTCAAAAGCAGAAAACGGCGTAATGGATGCTGATATCAAATGGAATTTTGGTAAATTTCT
>JBIIPY010000074.1:0-13979 GCA_044342365.1 Ferruginibacter sp.
TTGTACTATTTGTTTGATACCATCGGCATTTACTCCCGAAAGCATTCGGGATAAGATTTATAAAATATTGGCATATTATATAAATCACATTGGTATTACTTTCCTTTTTTTTGGTGATTCCTATGCATTTTAGGCATAAAAAAACCCCTTTAAGGGGTTTAATAAGTTGACAATATAAATTGGGAATGATACAAATATCTAAAAATTATTTTGTATTATGCCCTGCCGGGCACCTTGCCCAGGTCCTGGTCTGTTTTGTGGGTTCTGTTGCCTCATCCTTCTCAACTGGTCAACTAATTTTTTCCTGAACTCAGTATCCTTGATGAAGAAGGTATTCGTTCTCTCTTGTCCGAGTACATTTACAAAACGATCCTGGTATTTTTTCTTGATGTTCAGCACCGCTTGTTGTCTTTCTATTTCGTTTGATTCGTTTTTAACAGCACGCACTTCCTGATCGTAGGAGGTATGAATGGGCCAGAATTTTTTGGCTTCCTCTTCATTGAGCTTCAATTCTTTGGTCATGTAAGCCACATAAAGTGCTTCTATCTTTTGTTCACGGTTGGCCATACCGGGTTGCTGGGCTTGGCTAACAAAACCGGTGAATAAAAATAAGAATAGTAATAATTGTTTCATCGTAATAAATTAATCGTTGAGTTGTAGGGTTTGTAATAATTCATCAAGGGTGTTTTCATTCAGCATATAATCTGTTGCATCTGGCAGTTCGCTTTCATCTTCCACATCGGTGTAAGATGCCACGAGCGCTGCTTCTACATTCTGTCCTTTGTTTTCTAGAAATTCAACAATGGCTGCATCCGATATGGTAGACATTTCTTGTTCGAAACTATTGTTCACCAATATTTTTTTAGCATCTTGTTGAACGGCCGCTGTCATAGTGCCACCGGTTGGTTGGTCGTTATCATCCATAATGAACCAAATGCTAACTGCCATCACCGCGGTAATGGCTGCTGCTGCATAACGCCATGCAAATGGGCGTCTTTTCATTGAAACTATTGTTGCAGTAGTATCTTTTTTAGCCAAAATGCTGTCTGCCAATTGTTCGAAATAACCAGTAGGAACAGTATATGGAACTGATTTTCCGATGTCGGCTACCGATGCGGAAATGGCGACGGTTTCTGCATGAACTTCTGTTTGATGTGCCGATTGTACAAAATAATGATTGGGCACACTGAACACGTTGTTGTTTCCAATGCCTGCAACAGTAGGAGAGAGTGTTAGCATTTCCGCTGCCACATCCGATTCCAGCTCAGCGGTTTTTAATGTAGAAAGAATCTGGCCAGCCAGTTGGTCAAAATAGCCTTCGGGAACACTATAAGTAGTAGCTGATTGTGATGTTTTCAGTAATAATTCGCCGCTCAAACTTTCAAAATACCCATCTGGTACATTAAATACATTGTTACGGGGTAAACCTACCAACGTTGGACTCAATTCCTCTAACTCTTTTAATATGTTACTATTTAATTGCATAGTTGATGTATAGACTCTGATAAAACACCAATGGTTTAACGGTTCAAAATATAATCTTCAATTTTTTTTACGGCGTGGTGGTAACTCGCTTTTAATGCTCCTTCGCTGGTTTCCAGCACCCTGCTCATTTCTTCGTAGGGCATTTCTTCAAAGTACCGCAGGTTGAACACTGCTTTTTGTTTTTCTGGTAATTGCTGTATAGCCAGTTGTAGTTTCCATTCCAGCTTTTTGCCGTCAAAATCTTTATCCGCTACCAGCTTATTGCTCAAATAACCATCATCATCGCTGAGCGAAGAAGAAGTACGCTTTTTTTGTTGTTCCAGAAAAGTTAAACTTTCGTTGGTAGCAATGCGGTACATCCAGGTGTACAACTGACTGTCTTCCCGAAAATTTTGCAAGTTTTTCCAAACTTTAATAAACATATTTTGCAATACGTCGTTGGCATCGTCGTGGTCTACCACCATTCGGCGAATATGCCAATACAATTTCTCCTGGTATTTTTTTATAATCCGGGTATAAGCAGATTCTCTGGTTGCTTCTTCTTTAAACAATTGCAGTAGTTCCTTGTCATCTAAGTGTGTTGTCATAGCTTGATATAATCCAACAAAAGTAAAAAAACCAAACCATAGACGCTTTTTTATCTATTTGGTTTAATAAGTTGCTGAATATAATTTCTACAGGTTCCTGTTCATTCAATAGAACAAAACCTGCTTTGTTGGAACGCTCCAAAAAGGCATTTTCGTTTTCCTAAAGATGAACAGGAAGCGAAATTGGGGATAGAAGTGAATGATGGTTTTTTGGTTGACCATGTTTTAAATACCTACGAAAGATGTAAAACCATTGTTTGTTTTATCATTTCTTTTGCACGCCTAAAAAAGCACGAATAACTATATAAAGTTGCACTTGGCTACTTTTTATTTATAGTATCAGCATCATTACAACGAAAACAAGCCCTTCGCATAAGTACAAACCTTCTTTTTTTATGGTGATCCTGTTGTTTTTTTACAGCCACTATTGGGGCAGCCTCCTGGTACTGAAAGAGGAAATATATTGATTCAAAAAGAAACCAGCTAATGCAGAACTCAATAAAGCGGCGAAGTTGGGTAACTATCACAAAGAAGCCATTGAAGCAGGTGATTATTTTGCCCCGCTCAGAAATGAACCTGGCTACCTTGCGTTGATCAAAAAAATGAAATAACAATCGGAGGTATTTTTAAAAACTCCGTGCGGTACCGCCATTTAATTCCAATGTGATTTATAAAATATTGGCATATTATATAAATCACATTGGCATAACCTATAATTAATGTTTAAATAACGCAATGAACCAAATTTTTGCTTTACGTACTTAATGGTCAATAAAAAAGCTGGCCATTGGCCAGCTTTAAACAATACTTGTGAGAAATGTTAATGTTTTATTTTTTCTTTCTTGCAATTACCTTTTCAGCAGCAGCTACGATAAAATCGGTATCCAAACCATATTTGGTAAGCAATTCGGTGGGTTTACCACTTTCTCCAAATGTGTCGTTGGTTCCAATGTATTCAATTGGAATTGGGTGATTTTTTACGGCAACTTGTGCGATGCTATCTCCCAATCCTCCAATAATGTTATGCTCTTCTGCAGTTACTGCACATCCTGTTTTTTGAATGGATGCCAGCACCGCTTCCACGTCTAATGGCTTAATAGTGTGTATGTTGATGAGTTCTACACTGATGCCTTTCGCTTCTAAAATTTTGGCAGCTTCCACCGCTTTCCATACGAGGTGACCGCAAGCAAAAATGCTTACATCAGTTCCTTCATTCATCAACTGCGCCTTGCCTAGTACAAAATCTTCTTCTTTGGTAAAGATGGGCCAAACTGGTCGGCCGAAACGCAGGTAAACCGGTCCCTCATAATTGGCAATGGCTTTTGTAGCTGCTTTGGTTTGGTTGTAATCGCATGGAACAATCACCGTCATGCCTGGCAACATTTTCATCAATCCAATGTCTTCTAATATCTGGTGAGTAGCACCGTCTTCTCCCAAAGTAAGGCCTGCATGCGATGCACATATTTTCACATTTTTATTACTGTAAGCTACGCTTTGCCGAATTTGATCATACACCCTACCGGTACTGAAATTGGCAAAAGTGGTTGTAAAAGGGATTTTACCTCCAATGGTAAGCCCAGCAGCAATACCAATCATATTGGCTTCTGCAATACCACATTGAATGAATCTTTCCGGAAATTCTTTAATGAATCCACCTAGTTTCAGAGACCCTGCTAAGTCGGCAGTGAGCGCGATCACATTTTCGTTGATTCTGGCTGCTTCCAGAATGCCATCACCAAAACCACTGCGGGTATCTTTATTTCCAGTTACTTCAATTGTATTGAGCATAGTTGATTCTTAAATTTGAATTGCAATATAATAAATAAGTGTTGAACGGATAATGTAGCAATGCTATCGTATTCGTTTAAAAGGCTACAATCGTGGATTGGGGGTTTAAAAATCAGCAACATTTGATGTGGTTAGCCCTTTAATTTTTTCTCCCATTCCCATGCAGTTCGCATCATATCTTCTAGGTTGTAAGCGGGGTTCCATTCTAATTCGTTAACGGCTTTTTCGTTGTTGGCATAGATGGCTATCACATCACCTGCTCTTCTAGGGCCAATGCTATAATTCAGCGGTTGGCCGCTCACTTTTTCAAACATATGAATTACTTCAAACACAGTATTGCCATTGCCACTTCCCAGGTTAAAAATATCGCAGTTGGTTTTGTTCTTTCCTTCTATTAAATAATGCAGCGCAAGCGTATGGGCTTGTGCAATATCACATACATGAATGTAATCTCTAACACAGCTGCCATCTCTAGTGTCGTAATCATTTCCCCATACCTTCATTTCTGGTAATTTACCAATGGCGGTTTGAGTAATGGCAGGTATTAAATTGGCTGGTTTGCCAATAGGGATCTCTCCAATTAAATTGGAGGGATGTGCCCCTACAGGATTAAAATAGCGAAGCAAAATAGCATTTTGCCCCACTAGGCTTTGTATCGTTTGTTGCACAATGGCTTCTCCCATTTGTTTGGTACTTCCATACGGACTTTCAGCCGGCTGTTGGGGAGTAAGTTCTGTTACGGGAATTTGATCTGGATTACCGTACACGGTGCAAGACGAAGAAAACACAAAGGAGTGAATTTTAAATTCGGCTACACATTTCAAGATGTTCACCAAGGAACTGAGGTTGTTTTCAAAATACAGCAAGGGTTGCTCAACTGATTCACCTACGGCTTTGTATGCAGCAAAATGTATGATGCCCACGATGTCGTTATTCTCTTGAAAAATGGCGTGGGTATCGTCAAAAATGCAAAGGTCTACGTTGTAATTTTTAACTTTTTTCCCAGTGATGGCTTCAATACCTTTTAAGATAGAGGAATTGCTCCTACTGTTGTTGTCTACAGAAATCACTTCAAACCCATTGTTAATTAAATCTACAATGGTATGCGAACCAATATAACCACAACCACCTGTTACCAGAATTTTTTTCATACCACAAATAAAAACAAAAAAAGTCACTCAATGTAGGCTGAGTGACTTTTAAAATAAATAGAATGATTTGTTACAATATTGCTTTAAACAGCCAGTACATCAATGCTGCTAGCGCTCCACTCACAGGAATGGTGAGCACCCATGCCCATATTAAATTTACGGTTACGCCCCATCTTACGGCGCTGAGGCGTTTGGTAGCACCCACCCCAATAATGGCTCCGGTGATAGTATGTGTAGTGCTCACGGGTGCACCTAAATTTGCCGCAGTAAACAAGGTAATGGCACCTGCTGTTTCTGCACATACACCTTCCAGTGGGGTAACCTTGGTAATTTTGGTTCCCATGGTTTTTACAATTTTCCAGCCCCCACTCATGGTACCAATACCAATGGCAGTGTAACAAGCCAACGGAACCCAATTGGGCATCTGGCTAAATTCCTGTATCTGGCCGCCAGCAATTAATGCTGCTGTAATTATACCCATTACTTTTTGTGCATCTGCACCACCGTGGCCAATGCTAAAGGCTGCAGAAGAAACCAACTGCAATTTTTTGTACATATTGCCGGTGCGGTAGGCATTTTCGCCTTTAAGGTAGTTGTAGAAGTATGACAATATAAATACAAAACCAAGCCCTGCCAATGCATATCTCTCAAAATCATTTTTAAACGGCACAAACACTACACAAGCAGTTACTATGGTGGAGATGATGGCTAGTTTTAGCCAGAAACTACGCTGAATAGTAATGAGTGTAATAAAAATTGAAATAAACATCCCAATCAACGGTGCCAACACAATGAAAATGACTGTTTTCATAATCATTGCTCCATCTATGCTAGAGAAACCTGCGGCAGCAATAGCAGCACCTGCAAAACCACCAATTAATGTGTGAGAAGAAGAAGAAGGTAGTCCATACCACCAAGTAAGCAAATTCCAAAAAATGGCTGCAATTAAGCCTGCCAAAATAATGGTCATACCTTCAGCGCCGTTCACCACATCTGGTTTTACCGTTTTGGCAACAGTGTTGGCTACTGCATGTTCACTGAAAATAAAGAATGCAACAAAGTTGAAAAATGCTGCCCAAATTACTGCCTGAAAAGGGGTTAGTACTTTTGTACTAACAATGGTGGCAATAGAATTGGCGGCGTCATGAAACCCATTGATATAATCAAACACTAGGGCCAGCACTATAATTACGATAAGTATTGTTGCCATAAGTTTTTAATCAACCTGGTTAAAAATAACCACAGTTAATTTTTGATGGTGGTTTAATTAATGTTCTCATGAAGTAAAAAAAGTTGCTTCATCGGTTTATCTGGGTGGGCTTAGGCATATTTTATGATGATTGACTCTATCACGTTAGCAGCATCTTCACACTTATCTGTTACAATTTCCATCACCTGATAAATCTCTCTTTTTTTGATTACTTCTTTGGCGTCTGTTTCAGTGGCAAACAAATGTTCGATGCTCATGTCAAAAATATCATCACCTTGGTTTTCGATGCTGTTGATAGCCACCAAAGCATCGGTAATTTGACGCAAGTTTTTCATATTGCGTAATTCTGTTACTGCCTTGTGTACATGAATAGTCCCCAAAGCAATCAGGTCTGCAAATTTGCGTATACCAGTATCATCTGGATTGACTCTGTAAAAATTTATTTTTTTTGCTGAAGCGTAAATATAGTCAGCAATATCATCCAATGCGTTGGCCAAATAATGGATATCTTCTCTATCGAAAGGGGTAATAAAGTTTTTACCTAGTTCTGTAAAAATACGATGGGTATATTCATCGTTTACATGTTCCATATCTTCCAGGTCTTTGATCAACTTCCCCCTGCGATCGAAATCGGTTTCATTCACTACTTCCTTTAATTTCTCACCCATTTTCACTAGCTCTTCCGCCACACTTTCAAACAATTGATAAAATACCCTGTCTTTGGGAAGAAATATTTTCATTATAGAATTTAAGCCTGCCATTTTCAATATTTTTGGGCAAAATTAAATAGTTCGCCAGCTTTACTTTCATCATTGGCAATGGTAACAATTTGGTAATATAGAGTTAACGTTAATTTGTTATTGCTTTCTAACATTTTAACCTTAAAAATTTTTAAAAAAATATTCAATCGTTCTTGTATTGTCTTTGGTAACGGGAAGTCTATAAGCGCAGCAATTCTTAATGGGTATGATGGATACAACCAATCAAAAATCGAAAGGAATGATCGATCTCCACCCAAATATCGTGCACTTACGTTTTAGTGGTTATATCCAACGTTAGTTTCAAATTGCCTCTTCCAAAGGCATCCAATCATTTGAAGGGGCCGACTTTTCGGAAGGAGTGAGCAATCGATTGATGCTATGAAGAAGCAGGATTCGGAGCTTACATGAAATACAACACCCTGGCCTGGGATACCAATTTAATATTACGCCCAATGTGAAAATGGTTTTATAATTATGCACGTGTTCGCAACAAAAAAACTCAACTTTATAGATTTGCAGAAGATATTAAGGATGATGTATTTACGTGCAGGTTACAGTTCCGTTTTTAACGGCTGCTAACATTAGATCTATACATGCATAACAATTTCGTAACATTTTGTTTATACTGGCGTAACATTACAATGTTCATTTTGCGGTTCAAAAGAGACAGTTATGATTAAACAGATATTTGCATTATTAACCCTTCTATTTTCTACACTGTTTGTTCAAGCTCAGGATACACAATTCACCGGAAAAGTTTCCAATGATAAAAATGAAGTGCTGGTTGGTGCTACCGTTTTGGTGGTAGAAACAGGCAGACAAATTACCACCGATGCAGACGGTCGTTTTGTGTTGAACTTAGAAAAAGGAAAAAAATACAGCATTACCATATCTAATACTGGTTACAACACAAAAACGATTAACGAGATAGAATTATCAGCCAATGCAGACAATAATTTTATCGAAATCATTTTAGCGAACAGCGAAAAAACAAATTTAACAGGCGTTACAGTAGTAGCTACTTCCCGCCGTCAGGAAAACACCAATGCATTGATTGCATTCCAAAGAAACAATACTTCTTTATCAAGTGGCTTGGCAGCAGATTTTATCCGTCGTACACCCGATAAAAATACTGGTGAAGTATTGCGTCGTGTAAGTGGTGCATCTATTCAGGATAATAAATTTGTGATCATTCGTGGTTTGTCTGACCGTTACAACTCCGCTTACATCAATGGTGCAGCTTTACCAAGCAGTGAGCCAGATAAAAAAGCTTTTTCTTTTGACGTAATTCCATCATCATTGATCGATAACATCATCATTAATAAAACAGCTACTCCAGATTTAACCGGTGAGTTTGCAGGTGGATTGGTTCAAATTAAAACTAAAGACATTCCAACCTCAAATCAATTGATCGTAGGTGTTTCGCTTGGTTTCAACACACAATCTGTATTTGAAGATTTTACAAGCAATACAAGAGGAAAAAATGATTGGCTGGGTTTTAGCGACAGGGCTTTACCGAGCGCTTATCCTCAAAAATATTTGGCCTACGCACAACTGCCCAATGAAGAAAGATTAAACATTGCTCGTTCATTCAACGATAGGGCATACGATGAAGTAAGTTCTACGGCTGGCCCCATTCAACAATATAATCTTACTTGGGCCAACGTAAAACGGTTTAAAAATGGTGCTGCATTTGGAAGCATGTTGGGTTTAAACTATAGAAACTCAAAGCTACTTTTTGATGCTACCAAAACGCTTTATGAAACAGGCAATAATGGTCAGAAATTTTTCGACTACAACGATCGTCAAAATAAGTATAGTGTAAATGCTGGCGGGATTGCCAACTTAGCATGGACGTACAAGAAAAATAAAATCGCTTTCAAAAATTTATTCAACCAGTTGTTAGAAGACAACTATTATAACCGAAGTGGTATCAACACAGAAAACTTACAGGATGTTTTGTTGAGATCATCAGTCTTAAACCAGCGTAGTTTGTATTCTACACAGTTAGAGGGTACGCATGAGTTGCCCTTTAAAAGTATTAAGTGGGAATGGAATTTGAATTTTTCTGTGAACGACAAGTCACAACCAGATTTGAGGGTTCAAACTTATGGTAAATCTATTGGTGTAAACGAGCCATACAGAATTAACCTAAGAGGAAACAATACCAATCGTTTTTACAGTGAATTAAATGACAAAGCTTTTGGCTATACCACTTCGTTTACCATGCCTTTTGAAATGGGCGGTCTAAAACAAAGTTTGAAAGTAGGCGGTTCTTCTACCATCCGTTTGAGAGATTTCAAAGCCTTCATATTCAGTTACTCAGAGCCTACAGACCAGTCCTTGAACATCCTGCCTTACAATCAAATCTTTAACAACGAGAACATTAGAGAAGGTGGTTTTAAAATGATCACAGATTTGCAAAACCCGCAAGACAAATACTATGGTGTATCTGCCATCAGTGCTGGGTATATTATGTTAGATAATAAATTGACTGATAAAATCAGATTGGTATGGGGTTCTAGGTTTGAATACTTTGAACAGTTTTTGAAATCCAACATTCAGGGTACAGACAAAGCACAGATTGTAAATACGGATAAATTTGATTTCCTACCTTCTGTGAATTTCACCGTCAGTACCAGTAAAAAAACAAACATCAGAATTGCCGGCTCTCGTACGGTAGCCCGACCAGAGTTTAGAGAAGTTGCACCTTTCGCCTTCTTCGATTTCGAACAAATTGCTTCTACTGCAGGTACCTCAACACTAAAGAGGAGCAGTATTATTAACGGAGACATTCGTTATGAAGTGTATCCCAAAGCAGGTGAATTGATTTCGTTAGGGGCTTTTTATAAAGACTTTAAAGATCCAATTGAACTCCGTTTAAACAGCGGGAGCGTGGCTACCCGTCGCCAGTATGAATTTCAAAATGCCGAATCAGCCCAATTGTTCGGTGTAGAAGCTGAATTCAGAAAGAGTTTGTCGTTCTTAAATGGCAACACCGAAGGCTGGTTGAGCAGATTGTATTTTAATGGTAATGCCACCTTGATTTTTTCTGAAGTAAGCTTGGGCAATGTAGACGCCAATGGCAATAAAATTGCATCAACCAGTCGGCCACTTCAAGGACAATCTCCTTACCTGATCAATGCAGGTTTTCAATACGACGGCGAAAAAGGTACAAACATCTCTTTGTTGTACAACAGAATTGGTGAGCGTTTGGCGCTAGTAGGCAACAGCGATTTCGGAGACATCTATGAGCAACCAAGAAACCTACTAGATTTCCAAATTAGTCAGAAAATTTTGAAAACCAAAGGTGAAGTAAGGTTAACGGTAAGTGATATTTTCAACAATGCTTTTCAAACCTTTGAAAACAGAGATGAAAAACGTACTTACAATGCTTCAACAGATAGAATTTTCAGCACCTACAAACCAGGAACTACCATCACACTTGGTTTCAACTATAATTTCGATTTAAAAAAATAAAAGAAAACCATACAAATTATTAAACACACAAACACAATTGATATGAAAAAAATGCTCGCTTTAATGGCCATCTCTGCTACACTTGCAACAGGCTGTATTAAAGTTGAAATTGACGATTCTACTACCAACAATGGTGGTGGCACTGGGTTAGGTACTTTGCAAGAGCAAATCATCGCTACCAAAATTTTAACGGGTAATATCGACGAAGTGGTTGAATTGCCAAAAGGAAAATATACTTTAAAGGGGTATGTTTTTCTAACAGATAGGGCAACACTCCGGTTTGCAGCAGGATCTATCATCGTAAGTGATACCATTCAAAAAGGCGCTTTGATTGTAGAACGAAACAGCCGTTTGTTCGCAGAAGGAACTGCAGCAGAGCCCATCATTTTCACTTCAGGAAAAGCACCCAACCAACGCACACCCGGCGATTGGGGTGGCATCGTATTATTGGGCAACGCGCCAACCAACCGAAGTACTCCTCCCATTATTGAAGGTGGTATCAACAGTGTATATGGTGGTGCCATTACGGCTGACAACAGTGGAGCACTTAAATTTGTAAGAATCGAATTCGCCGGTATAGCAGCTGATCCAAACTCTGAGATCAATGGTCTTACCTTGGGTGGCGTTGGAAGCGGAACCATTCTTGAAAACATTCAGGTATCTTATGGTAACGATGATGCGTATGAATTTTTTGGAGGTACAGTAAATGCCAAAAATATCATTGCATTTGCAACTGCGGATGACGATTTCGATTTCGACTTTGGTTATACTGGAAGAATACAATTTGGTATTTCTTTAAGAGACCCACTTTTTGTAGATGGTGGTGATGCAGGCAATGGCATTGAGTGTGATAATGATGGTACAGGTACCGTGGCTATTCCACGCACCAGACCTCAGTTAAGCAACTTCACATTCTGCGGCCCCAATGGTGCAGCCAACACTGCAGCCAATCACAACTTCAACACCAGATGGAGAAGAAGTACTCATTTTGTATTGCGCAATTCAATCCTGATGGGTTATGCAAAAGCTGGTTTCCAATTTGAAAGTGATTCTACAGCACAAGGTTATCTCGACGGTCGATCATCTTTCCGTCACAACCTCGTACATGCAGTTGTAGAACCTTACAAGGTAGGCAGTACTTCTTTGATTAATGCAGCGGGTGTTAAAGCGAAAGCAGAAGGTGTAGATAGTTCAAAAACATATGCTAATGCGGCTGACATTATGTTAGAAAATCCATTTAACCTTACTGCTCCAAACTTCGCTCCAAAAGCGGGTAGCCCTGCTATTGCGGTAAATGCGGCTAGCTTTGTCGGCTTGTCTGGTTTTACCAGCACTACTTATGCTGGTGCGGTAGGCACTACCAACTGGTTACAAGGTTGGACAAGTTTTACACCTAAAACCAACACTTATTAATATACTTTTGAAAACAATATAGTCATCACCGCTTACTTTTGTAAGCGGTGATTTTTTTTAAGCAATATTTTAAACAATGAAACATTTATACCTCATTGCAACAGTATGTGCGTTCACACTCTTTGCATGTAACAACAATTCTAACAACACAAAAATCCCAACAACAGCTGAAGTAGCAGATACCGTTAAATTGGTTTCCATTGCAGCATTGGATAGCAGGCTGGCAAATGCCGACAGTGTTGCCATTTTGTTTTACAAAGATCCTCATGGTGCCGACTCGTTGAGATATACCCGTTATTATACCCAATACAACAGCAACGATACTGTGCTGTTGGGCGATTTGAAAGCTAGTTTAACAGACGCGACGGTGAAACTGGAAAAAATTAAAAACTGCAGGAGTGAAGGTAAAATATGGGTTTTTAAACAAGGCCAAATTTTTCAAACGATCTATTTCTCTTCAAAAGATGCAGCATGCAGCTTCCTGTACATCATAAAAGATGGTTTCTTTTACTACGCTGCCATGCCCTATGGCTTCGCTGTGCAACTGAAGTCTTTGAAAAAAAAGGCAGTAGAAGTTCCCAATCAAGGTGAATAGGGCAGATGTTGTGTTGGGATAACTGATTGTAGGAGAAACGATTAAGTGTCAGAATATTACTATTATCGAAATTTCCAAAAATTTAATATTAATTAATTGTTATCATTTCATAACTTAGTGACCACCGCTAAGGATGAAAAATGGTTTAACGATATTGATTTTAAGCTGTTTGGCTTTGTTTTGCCCACCAAACGTACAAGCCCAACAGCAAACGGGTATACCGCTTGTATTTTTTGGAGATACCCTTCATCTTCCATCTTTTCTACCCCCCACCATTGTTGTAAGTACCCCTGTTACGGAGGTAGGCATTCGTTCTTTTTACAAAAAAATACATGAACAGGATTTTACCACTGTAATCGATGTGTTGAAGCAATACAAAGAACAAATGCATTTAGATGATTGGTTGTTTTACCAACTCATCCGCCACACAGCGCAGCTCTTTAGTGCAAAAGAATCGAACTATGATCAATACACGCTTTATAAATGGTTTCTATTGAGAGCTTCAGGCTACAATGCTCAATTGGCATTTGCCGATAAGCAGTTGTTGTTTTATGTGCAAAGCGATGACAATATTTACGATATCCCTTTGTTTGAAAAAGAAGGAAAACAATATGTGTGTTTGAACATCCACGATTTTGGTCCTATAAATTTTTCTTCCATCCCACTCCTAAAAGTGGAAGTAGATGGCGTAGGATTAGAAGGCAAATCGTTTTCTTATAAAGTTACACAGTTACCAAACTTCAACGTACCATCTTACGAAGTAAAAAAGTTGGTGTTTAACTATAAAGACAAGGAATACAAGTACAACATCAAAGTAGATCCATACATGCAGAAGATGTTCAACAATTATCCACCTGTCGATTTTGAAGCGTACTTTAACATACCGCTTAGCAAAGCCTCCTATAGTTCTCTAATACCGGCCTTAAAAAAGAAAGTTAAAGGCATGAAGCAGCAAAAAGGAGTTGAGTACCTGATGCAATTTACTCGGTATGCATTTATGTATGAAGATGATGTGACTCATTATGGCAAAGAAAAAAGATTATCGCCCGAACAAACACTTTTAAATGATTACAGCGATTGCGATGATAGGGTAGCACTGTTTTATTATTTGGTGAAAGAATTGTACAACCTTCCAATGATCGTATTGCTGTATCCTTCTCATGTAACACTGGCCATCGAATTAAAAAATCCTGTAGGAATCCCTGTCTTATACAATGGTCGTAAATTTTCTGTTTGCGAACCAACGCCTCAAAGGCTCAATCTACCTCTTGGTACACTTATGCCCGAACTTGCACTTGCCCACTACGATGTGGCATATGAATACGTTCCCCAACGTTGATCTGATGAGATGAATAGGTAAAATTTTCATAATAATTACTTAACTACAATAACACTCATATTGCTGGTATTTTTTGCATCTTACATCCTGAAGAACACACGTATATCGTTAGTAAGTTTTTCCTTAAGCAAATAGCAAGTTTTAATCATGCTTGAACCACCTTTATTCTT
>JBIIPY010000073.1:0-14088 GCA_044342365.1 Ferruginibacter sp.
GTGCAAAATATTTATTGGGATTGCCCTTCACTATTCCCTGTAGTGCCTGTTTAAAAGCAAGGATGGTTTTGAAGGGGGCAATCAATCTGTGATCAACAATGGTGCGTGCCAATGTTTTTGCATTGGTGACCTCTCCATATTTTTCAAATAACTTATGCAATTCGGTTTCAGAAAAGCTGTTCAGAATATCCGCTGCTGTGAGCGTTTGTCTGTTATCCATCCTCATATCTAGGGCTGCATCGAACCTGATCGAAAATCCTCTTTCTGCTTCATCAAACTGATGACTCGATACACCGAGATCTGCCATAATTCCATCTACCGGAATGGCTTTTTGCAGTCGCAAAAATTTTTGCAGGTGGCGAAAATTTTGCGGTATAAAAACAATGCGTTCATCATCAGGCATATTTTTGCGAGCGTCTTCATCTTGATCGAACACGATGAGTTTGCCATTTACATCCAGTCTTTTTAAGATGGCTTTGCTATGTCCGCCACCACCAAAAGTGCAGTCAACATATACTCCATCTGCTTTTATATCCAGTGCCTCCAGGGTTTCGTGCAGCAGTACTGGAACGTGGTAGTTGCTGTTGCTGCCGGATGAAATTGGTTCATTTTCTTCCTCGTGTAAATTTTCCATACGTTCCAATTTTCCTTTCAGTTTTAGGGTTATTCCCCCGGTTTGTTCATTACCTGGTTGGCCAGATCACTGAAAGATTCTGGACTGTATGATTCAAAGAACTGGTCGTATTTTACTTTGTCCCATATTTCAATCTTGTTTACCGCCGATACCAGCACGATGTCTTTTTCTAAAGAAGCATGCCCCAACAGATTTTTTGGAAGCAATAACCTTCCCGCACTGTCGAGCTCCACTTCTATGGCTCCGTTTAAAAAATAGCGGCGAAATTCTCTCACCTTAGGGTCAAAATCATTCAATTGAGAAATTTGGGAAAAAATAGGTTCCCAACTTTGCAGTGGATAAAGGGTTAAACATTTCTCAAATCCCCTGTTAATCACGAACTTAGCAGCAGCATCCTGCGGCAGTTGCTTTTTAAAGCCTGCCGGCAAAAGGAAACGACCTTTTGCGTCGATGGTTGCTTCGAATTCGCCAAGAAAACCGATCATGTGGAGATTTAAGTTGATTATTTAGTATTAAGTAACACAAAATAACACTTTTTCCCACTTTCAGACACATTTTTATATAAAGATTTTTATCCACAAGAGGTATAACCGTGTCTATTGGTCATTTGAGTGGATATTTAGCTTGTGGCCATGTGGATAGTATGTGAATAGCGGTGGATTAAATGTGAATAGCCAAATAGGGCGAAAATTGCAGGGTTAAACTAAAATTTTCGCTGGAAAAACGCGATGGATGTTGCAAGGAAATAGCGCAGAAATGCTGCGTAAACTTTTGAACAGCAAAACAATTCCTGGCAGCCTTGCCAGAAAAAGAGGAATGACTTTACTGAAATGGTTGATTATTTTGCGAGTGGAATAGATATCGTAAATACCGAGCCCTTGCCCAGAATACTTTCTACCTTGATGCTGCCATGATGCGCATTCACCATCGTTTTCACATAACTAAGGCCTAATCCAAAACCCTTTACATTGTGAATATTGCCGGTATGAGCCCGGTAAAATTTTTCAAAAATACGGCTCAGGGTTTCTTTGTTCATGCCAATACCATTGTCTTCAATTCTTATTTTGAACTGGTCATTGGTGTTGGAAGTGGTTAGTTTGATTACCGGATTTTCTTTCGAATATTTGGAAGCATTATCAAGCAAGTTGTTCACAAAATTGATAAAGTGTACTTCATCGGCCATGATGGCGTCGTTCACTGCTTCGAGCTTAACTTCTAAACTTCCATTTTTTTCTTGGATGGGGAGCGCCATGTTGTTTACAGCAATGGAAATTAAATCGTGTGCATCGTGTTTTTGTAGATTCAATTGCACTTCTTGTTTGTCGAGCAAGGCCGCTTGAAGTATGGCTTCCACCTGCTTGTTCATGCGCTTGTTCTCTTCTTTTATTACCCCGGTAAAGTATTGCGTTTTTTCTTTATCCGCCATCACTTTTTCATTCTTCAATGCATCTACGGCCAATGAAATGGTAGCCAAAGGTGTTTTGAATTCGTGGGTCATGTTGTTAATAAAATCCGACTTGATCTCACTCAGTTTTTTCTGCTTCAACAAACTTCGGATGGTAATGTAAAATGCAGCGGTGATGATGAGTGTAAAGATAATAGACCCTAGTATGAACCAGAATATTTCGCGAAGCACAATCTTATTATCGTTGGGTACAATGAGCACCAACAATTCGTTCATAGAAAGGTTTTCCAAACTGCTGCCACTTGGAGGAAGCAACGGATAGATGATCTGTAAATTATTTGCGGTATCTGCATAATATTTGGCAAATTTTCCGGATTGCATTTCTTCACCAACAATTTCGTTTTGTGCAATAGCAAATTCAAAGGGAACTTCTTTTATCAAATATTTTTTTAAAGCAGATTTGAGTACTTGGTTCACTTCATCGTAGCTAAATCTTTGAATAACTGAGTTCCCAAATAAATCTATTGATTTCTTTTCGGGTGTGAACAATAGATCTCTGCTGTTTTTTAAACCGGGCACGATGCTGCGTTCTATCATCAATTTTTCAGAAGCTTCTGCAATGGCGAGTGTGATGTTGTTTTTGAGTTGCTGTTCTTTAAAATCTTTCGCACTCTCTATCCATTTGTATTGAAAAAATATCAGTCCAAACAGACTGAGTAATATTAAAACAGTAATAACAGGAAAAATTTTCTTCATAGAAATACAACCGATTTATGCACAATAGAAGCTTCGCAAAACTAACCTTTTAAAGCACTTATATAACACAGACTCGCCTCTTGCTTCAAAGATTAACGAAGGTTTACAACCGTGAATATCCGCATTTTTTCGAGATTGTTTTACAATAATGGCTAACTTTAAGCATATGATTTCACCCGCAAACGGCATATTACTTATAGCAGAACCTTTTTTGAAAGATCCCAATTTTATCAGATCCGTTACCCTACTCTGTAAGTTTGATGCTAATGAAGGTGCTTTTGGTTTTGTGATCAACAAGCCACACCACCAACAATTGGGTGAATTGTTACCAGAGATGGCCGACTTTGACCTTCCCATTTTTATTGGTGGGCCTGTACAAATAGATACCCTTCACTTTTTGCACCAAAGCCCTGAATATTTTTTGGATGCTCCCGAAGTTTCAAATGGAATATATTGGGGTGGAGATTTTGAATTATTGAAATCATTGATCAAATCGGGTGAAATTAAGAGCAGCACTATTCGTTTTTACCTTGGATACAGTGGCTGGGATTCCGGACAATTAGAAGAAGAAATTGCAGAAAAAAGCTGGCTCACCGTTGCAGGCAACCCACACATTGTTTTTAATACGCCTACCGATGATATCTGGAAACATAGCCTAAAGCTGTTGGGAGGCAAATATGAAATGATGATCAACTTCCCCACCGATCCACAGCTGAACTAGCAAATCTATTTGTATATTTCATTGTGTTGGTTTCCTTTTTTGATGTCTACCAATGTAGTTATACGCTAGCCTTAATTGAGAAACTAAATGCCCATTTTTTTAATTAAATTGTGAATGAAAAAACAAACACCGTTTTACTGTTATGGTAAAACCTCACTTGATCCCTTAAAAACTACGACCAAAAAAATTGTTATACAATCTGCTCAAAATACCTGCTGCTATTGGTTTCTGGATGTATTGCCGGCAACTTCGCATCAACAACAAAGCCCATTTACAATTAAGTGGCCCCCTATTGATTGCATGCAACCATCCCAATTCTTTTTTAGACGCCATCATCCTTTCTTCGGTTTTTAAACGTCCTATTTATTCCTTGGCAAGAGGAGATGTATTTAAGCACTCGCTGGTTGCAAAGTTACTTCGATCGCTGAAAATGTATCCGGTTTTTCGCAATACTGAAGGTGCACAAAATATGGATCAGAACTATAGTACTTTTGATGCCTGCAAAGAAATATTTAAAAAAAATGGCATTGTTCTCATTTTTAGCGAAGGCCGATGCATCAACGAATGGCATCTTCGACCATTAATGAAAGGCACGGCACGCTTGGCTTTGAGCAGTTGGGAAGCAGGTATTCCACTCAGGGTGTTGCCCACCACCATCAATTACCAAAGCTTTACACGCTTTGGCAAAAACATTCATATGGGCTTTGGTAAAATCTTATCGAAAGAAGACATAGATATGTCAAATGGTTTTGGCAAATCGGTGTTGCAATTCAACGATATCCTCAGCAAAGAATTACAACCGATGGTTTATGAAATTGAAAAGGAGGATGTCCAAAAAAGGAAATCGTTGATGGAAAAACAGATACCTATTTCGGTAAAAATAATGCTGCTCATTCCTGCTATCGCTGGCTGGTTATTGCATTTGCCTTTATGGTTTCCCGTAAGGTTATCTGCGAAAAAATTTGGTTCAAAAAACGACCACTATGATTCTTTGGTGGTAGGATTTTTGTTTGTGTTGTATCCTTTTTATCTTTTGGTGATGGGCTTGTTGTTCACAGCGGTCTTTAGTGGGGGTTGGGCCCTAATGGCTATAATTGGTGCACCTTTCCTGGCCTGGAGTTATATGTATATCAAACCACAGTTTTAAAATTATACCGATTGGACAAACAATATAGTCCAATATCGGCTATCGCCTCATTGTACTATTTGTTTGATACCATCGGCATTTACCACTGTAAGATTTATAAAATATTGGCATATTCTATAAATCACATTGGTATTATTGGTTACTTTTGCCCCACTATAAAATATTGGGCAGCACTTTGTGTCCACTAACAATCGATTTTATATCCAAAAAATTTAAGGAGGGGGTAACAAATGAAAGTAATGAAGTTTGGTGGCACCAGTGTGGGGAAGCCACAAAGAATGAAAGAAGTGGCGCAATTGATCACCGCCACCGACGAACCTAAAATTGTAGTTTTGAGTGCCTTAAGTGGTACCACCAATGCATTGGTAGAAATCAGCATGGCACTCTCTACCAACGACCGCAGCAGCGCTAAAGAAAAAATAAGTCTACTAGAAGCGCATTACCAGCAGTTTATTGTGGATCTGTTGGAATCTGAAACCGTGTTGGCAAAAGGCCGCGGAATATTAGCCGAACACTTTGAATTTTTATCGATCATCCTTAAAATATCCTTTAGCGAAGCATTGAACAAAGATATTTTGGCTCAAGGTGAGTTATTGAGTACCAAATTATTTTGCTTGTATTTGGAAGATAAGAACATTAACCACCGATTGATTCCTGCACTCGATTTCATGAGTTTAGACAACCAAGATGAGCCACAAGTGGGTACCATCAAAGTAAAATTGGCCCAAATATTACAGAAAAACAAAGAGGTGAATATTTTCATCACGCAAGGATATATCACCCGAAATGCCAAGGGCGAGGTAGATAACCTTAAAAGAGGTGGAAGCGATTACAGTGCCTCTTTGATAGCAGCAGCCATCAATGCAAGTGTGTGTGAAATTTGGACAGACATAGATGGGATGCACAACAACGACCCAAGAGTGGTTAAAAATACCCTACCCATCGAACAATTAAGTTTTGATGAGGCGGCAGAGTTGGCTTATTTCGGCGCAAAAATTTTACATCCTGCCAGCATTTGGCCCGCACAGTATTACAATGTACCTGTTCGATTGCTCAACACCATGCAACCCAATGCAAAAGGAACTTTGATTACTGAACAAGCAGGAAGTACCGGTGTGAAAGCAGTAGCAGCTAAAGACAGCATTACTGCCATTAAAATTAAAAGTACTCGGATGCTGTTGGCTTACGGCTTTTTGAGAAAAGTGTTTGAAGTGTTTGAAAAGTACAAAACGTCTATTGATATGATCACCACCTCTGAAGTGGCGGTTTCTGTAACCATCGACAGTGATATTTTCATCAAAGAAATTACCAAGGAACTCGAAGCTTTTGGTACAGTTGAAATAGATACCAACCAAACCATTGTTTCTATTGTGGGCAATGAGATTACTGCAACAGAGCAAATTATGCATCGCCTCTTTGAATCCATCATCGATATACCCGTTCGGATGGTGAGTTATGGCGGCAGCCGACACAATATCTCTTTGTTGATACCAAGAAGCTATAAGGAACAAACCTTGCAGGTGCTTAACAAAGGTTTGTTTGGGTTGGAATAAATTTTTAAGTATTCTAAATTTAAAATACCGCCAGTAATTCAGCAATAAGTTGCCAGGTTGCCGTCTTAAATAGATTTATAAAAAAGGTCTGAACACTCGTTCAGACCTTTTTTACAGCCCTGTACAATAAACCTTTCACGCGCACCGTTTATTGATTGGTTTTTCATAGGATATTGGATTAATACGGGCTTTGATTTCTATCAAGGCCCCTTTTTTTACCCACTACCCCCGAAAACCTATTTTGTATCATCATCTTTTCTGTCTCTACGTTGCAAAGGACTATCCCCCAATTCTTTTTTAATAATTTTTGGTTCTTCCAGGCGGCCTCTTTTATAAATCACCAAACCATTTAGGAAGTTGCGCAGCAGCTGATCGCCAGCTTCAACATAACCAGGGTGGTCTTCGTTTCTAAAAATATCGCCCAAAGCGCCTTTGGTCATTTCAAAATCTACCAGTGCTAATATCTCAATGATATCATCATTGCGCAATGAAAGGGCTACCCGTAGTTTTTTAAGAATGTCGTTGTTACTAAGCATGCAATAAATTATGAATGTATAATGATGTTGGCATAAAAAAACTCCCTGTTGGGAGTTTTTAAAGGGTTTGTATTAGATGATCAGCATAGCATCGCCGTAGCTGAAGAAACGGTATTTGTCTTTGATGGCTTTTTTGTAAGCTTCCATCGTTAAATCGTAACCGGCAAAAGCGCAGGCCATGATCAATAAACTTGTTTTTGGCAGATGGAAGTTGGTCACCAAGGCATCTGCAATATTGAAATTATAAGGAGGGTGAATGAAATGGTTGGTCCATCCTTCGCTGGGTTTCAACAGTTTTTGTGCGGTATATGATGTTTCCATCGCCCGCATGGTGGTGGTGCCGATAGAGCAGATCCTGTGACCGCCTTCTTTGGCTTTGTTTACAATGCTGCAGGCGGTTTCATCAATATGGTAATATTCCGCATCCATCTTATGCTTACTCAGGTCTTCCACTTCAATTGGACGGAAGGTACCCAATCCTGTGTGAAGTGTTACTTCAGAAAAACGAATACCTTGTATTTCTAATCTTTTGATCAATTCTTTGCTAAAGTGTAAACCAGCAGTAGGGGCGGCAACAGCACCTTCGTGTTTTGCATACACTGTTTGGTAACGTTCTTTGTCTTCTTCCTCTGGTTTGCGTTTGATGTATTTTGGCAAGGGTGTTTCGCCTAAAATATCGAGCATACCGCGAAACTCTTCGTCGGTACCGTCCCACAAAAAGCGGATGGTTCTACCACGACTTGTGGTATTGTCTATCACTTCGGCAACCAGTTCATCATTTTCACCAAAGTACAATTTGTTACCTACCCTAATTTTACGGGCTGGGTCTACAATGACGTCCCACAATTTGTTGGTTTTGTTGAGTTCTATCAAAAGGAAAACTTCAATTTTAGCACCTGTTTTTTCTTTGCGGCCGTACATACGGGCCGGAAAAACTTTGGTGTTGTTAACCACAAACACATCTTTGTCGTCGAAGTACTCCATGATGTCGCGGAAAGTGCGGTTTTCGATTTCGCCGGTTTTGCGATGAACCACCATCATACGGCTTTCTTCTCTTTTTTTAGTAGGATGTTGGGCAATAAGGTTTAGGGGTAAGTCGAATCTGAATTGAGATAATTTCATGCAATAAACTAATTTTAAAGTGATTTATTACATGCCTGGTACTGTATAATTTACAGAGATAAGAAGCCATTGTGAGGGGCATATATCATGTTACGGCATGATTTAAAAGTGGGCGAAGTTAACTTTTTTTACTGATATGGGCTGTTTATTTTTTACATCCTCCCTGCTTTGCGAGCCTATTTTACCTTGGGGTTTGTTTAAGTTATTGTGTATTAATAAATAATGCCATATATTTTTTACTAACTTTATGATCTTTTTTTTGATAATTACGCCTTTAGTATGCAACTTTATAGGATGGCTATCTGCCTATTACACATATGATCAACTATAAACGCATTCTCTTCGCGTTCTTTTTGCTACTTTCTGTTACCCTGAAAGCACAAGAACCAGCATTATCCAGCAAAAAATACCAGGGATTGTTATGGGAAATATCTGGCAATGGCCTCACAAAGCCTTCGTACCTGTTTGGTACGATGCATGTGAGCAGCAAGTTGGCATTTCACTTGAGTGATTCGTTTTACTATGCGCTGCGGCAGGTAGATGCGGTAGCCCTGGAACTGAACCCCGACCTGTGGCAAGCGCAAATGGTTCGTCTCACAAAATTAAATGAAAACTATACTGATTTTGTGAGCCAGGCAGGCAATGATTACATTACGGAAAACAGTTTTCAATTATCTAATTACGAAGAAAACCTTAAAATGGCCTTGAGCACAGAGCCGCCAGTTGTAAATAGTTTGTTGTACAGGTCGTACAAAACAAGAGATGATTTTGAAGAAGATACATTTTTGGATCTCTATATTTTTCAGGCCGGCCGCAAGTTGGGAAAATTGGCTGCCGGTGTAGAAGATTATTATGAAAGTGAAAAACTGGTGATGGAGGCCTACCGTGATATGGCCAATGAAAAAAAGAAAAAAGAGGTGGATTTAGATGGCGAATCTTACGGGAGCATTTTACAAAAATTACAAAATGCTTATCGTTACGGTGATCTGGATTTAATGGATTCATTAGACAATATGATGGAAAAATCGCCGGCTTTTAGGGAGAAATTTTTGTATAAGAGAAACGACATACAGGCAGATGCCATCGACTCTATTTTGCGCATCCGATCACTTTTTGCAGGTGTGGGTGCAGCCCATTTGCCAGGTGATAGAGGGGTGATCGAAATTTTAAAAAGAAAGGGTTATAAGCTTCGTGCAGTTCGTATGATAGACAGAGATGCAGAACAAAAGGAAGCCATCAATAAATTAAAAGTTCCGGTAAGTTTTTCAACGCAGCAATCGGAAGATGGTTTTTATACAGTAGATGTTCCGGGTACTTTGTATAGTTTAGATAATAATTATCAGCAGTTGCGCCGCAATCAATTTGCCGACATGACCAATGGTTCTTACTATCTCGTTACACGTTTTAAAACTTATGCCAGTTTTATTCATCAGCCAGGAGCCGTTGGGAAAAAAATTGACAGTGTTTTATATGAACACATACCAGGAACTATACTCAGCAAAAAGCTGATTACCAAAAATGGATTCAGCGGGTATGATATCAGCAACCGCACCAGGAGAGGTGATTTGCAACGCTATCAAATTTTTATGACGCCATTTGAGGTGGTCGTTTTTAAAATGAGTGGTAAAGCAAACTATGTAGAGGGCGAAGAGGCGGAGCGCTTTTTTGGGTCTATTCAATTAAAAACTTACGAACCAGCAACGGCTCCATATAAACCTGTACATGGAGGATTCAGTGTTCAACTGCCACATGAGCCTCATGTATTTTACAATCATTTGGATGCCAATAGATGGGAGTATGAAGCGGTGGATAAAAACAGCGGCGATGCTTACCTGATCATGAAAAAGTCGATCTATCATTTTGGATTTTTAGAAACCGATAGTTTTGACCTTGCTTTGATGGAAACCTCGTTTAGAAGCGGTGAATATTTCGATAAGCAAGTAAGTAGAAAATACCTTACCATGGGCGGTTATCCAGCACTTCAGGTAAAAGAGAAAATGAAAAATGGCGCCTATATTCATGCGTTGTTTATGATACAAGGGCCTCACCAATATGTTATCGCACAGCGCAGCAAGAGCAGTGCAGACAAATCATTTGCAATTCATAAAACATTCAACTTAAAAGCTTATCAGTATACAGCTTCCAGTACTTACCAGGATAGTTTTTTGTTGATGAGCATGAATACGCCTGTACAACCAGAAATTGACAATGGCATCAGAACCATCATTGAAAAAACAGCCGAAGATGCCGCCAATGGCAACAATTCTAACGGCTACATTGCTTATTGGCAAAACTCGAAGAATGGAAAGTTCTACAACAAACAAACCGGTGAACTTATACATGTATACATGCAAGAGTACCCAAAATATTTTTCTATCAGAGACACAGCTAAGTTTTGGGAAGGTGAAATGAACGATTACCTCGGAAAAGGAGATATGGTGTTGAAAGATAAAAAAAGGTTTACCCAGGCAGATGGAAGTGTGGGCTTCCAGTTCACGATTAGAGATACTGGATCGTCTCGAATGATTCAAAGACAGGTGCTATTGAAAGGGCGAAATATTTTCACACTTTCTACCCTTACCGACACCTTGAACAATCAAAGCTCTTTTATTAGAGAAAGTTTTGCCAGCTTCAAGCCACACGCCAAAGTGAACGACGCAGATGTGTATAATAGCAGGTTACCGCTGTTTTTTGCAGATTTGTTTAGCAACGATTCGGCCCTTAGTAAAAAAGCAAGGCAATCTCTGGTGAACATCTATTTTGGGCCGGAAGGCACTAACATGTTGTACGATGCTGTGAATAGAATTAGCATAGATGATAAAAATTATTTTGAGACCAAATCTAAATTGATTGCAGAATTGGGGTTTATCAAAGACAGTACATCTGATATCATTCCTGTTTATCTTAAAAAAATATATGAGCAAACTTCCGATACCAGTTTGTTTCAAAATGAAGCCATTTTAGCATTGGCTCGTTTAAAAACCAAAAAGAGTTTTGAAATTCTAAAAGAGTTGGTATTACAAGACCCCCCCATTTTTGAAGATGACAACGACTATGATAATTTCTTCGAACATTTTTATGATACCCTTGCCTTGAGTAAAAACTTTTTCCCTCAACTTTTACAGCTATCAACCCTCAATGATTATAAAAGTAACATCAGTAACTTATTGGTAGATTTGGTAGACAGCGGATACATAAAAGCAGCAGACTATGAATCGTATTTCCCTGGTATTTATATAGACGCGAAAGTTGCCTGGAAAAAACAACAGGCTGCGGAAGAAAAAGTGATGGAGGCTAACAATAAACTAGACCCTGATGATGAAGATGCAGAGGAGGAAGATTACGCAGGAAGTGGAAACAGTTATCAGCTTAACAACCAGGCGGTTCTATTGATACCCTTTTACGAATCTAACAAAAATGTAAAACAATATTTTACCAGGATGCTTCAAAGCAAAGATGATATTGTAAAAATGAATACAGCTGTTTTGTTGTTGCGAAATGGTAAAGAGGTACCCGATTCTATTTTGTTACAACTGGCTGCAGATGAAAGACAAAGAGGAACCCTGTATTACAAATTAGAAAAAGTGAAGCGTCTCGATAAGTTTCCTGCCAAATACCGAAACCAATTGGCCATTGCGAGAAGTTATATGATTAGGGAAAGCGACGAAATAAAAATGGACTCAGTGGTTTTCTTGAAAAAAATGAATGCTTCTATTAAAAGTGAATCTGGTGTTGTTTACTTTTTTAAATACCGCGTTAAAAAAACCGATGATTGGAAAATTGGCTTTAGTGGCCTGCAACCATTTAAGGAAAGTGAAGTAAGCAGCAACGATGAGTTATCCTATCTCACTGATAAAAAATTCATCGCTAACGAACCAATGGATGATCAGTTGAATTTGCAACTGCGAAAAGTGGTGTTTGGATATTTTAACAGCAGCAGTAATTTTTACCGCAACACGCGTGATTATTACAATTTTGGGGAGGGTGTAGACTACAACTAAAAAAGTTCGATTTTTTAAATGTTTCTCACCCCATTTTAGTACGGGATGGCAGCTACGAGTTGTTGGGTATACAACTGTTGCGGTCTAAACAAAATATCATCTGCACTTCCAGATTCAATAATGCTGCCTTGGTTCATCACCAGTATGCGATCGCTGATGTAATGTACTACAGACAAATCATGCGATATAAAAATGCCTGTAAACTGGTATTTGCTTTTAAGTTCCTGAATGAGGTTAAGCACCTGTGCTTGTACGCTAACATCTAATGCTGATACGCTTTCGTCGAAAATTAAAAAAGAAGGTTCCAATGCCAAAGCCCGGGCAATACAAATGCGTTGTCGCTGGCCTCCACTAAACTGGTGTGGGTATCTGTTAAACTGATTGGCGTCCATGCTCACTTGCTCTAATAAGTGAATGGCTTTTTGTTTTCGGTCATTGGCATTTGCACCAATGCTATGTACTTTCATGGGTTCTGTGATGGCTTCACCAATACTTATTCTCGGATTCAGGGAGCCGTAAGGATCTTGAAAAATAATTTGTAAATCTTTTCGCAAGTTTCTTATTTCTTTTGGAGAAAGATCTTGGATGGGTACATCATTCAAAATAATGTTACCAGAATGAGGTTTTATTAATTGCAAGATCGTTCTACCGAGTGTTGTTTTGCCACAACCGCTTTCGCCTACCAATCCTACCATTTCATTTTGGTAAATCGAAAAGCTTACATCGTTTACCGCTTTCATATATTTATTGGTTATGCCCCAACGGTTTTTACCCGCTGCAAATTGTACAACGAGATGCTGTACATCCAATACTTTTTTTTCGCCAATGACGGGCTTTTTAACAAGCGATTCTTGCAAACTTTCGTCTTGTACCAACGCAGTTTCATCATTCAAAAAATTTGCCACTACAGGCAACACCTTTCCTTTGCTATTTTTTGCTGGTCTGCAAGCCAACAATGCTTTTGTATAGGGATGTTTGGGATTTTGTAAAACTTCGGTACAACTGCCTTGTTCTACAATAGAGCCTTTGTGCATCACCAATACTTCGTCGGCAAAAGCCTTCACCAAACCCAGGTCATGGGTGATGAATATAATGGAGAGCTGTTGTTGTTCTTGAATTTTTTTCAAAAGCAACAAGATTTTTTGCTGAACCCTCACGTCTAAAGCAGTGGTAGGCTCATCTGCAATGAGTAATACAGGATCACAACTCATTGCCATGGCTATCATTACTCGCTGCTTTTGTCCACCACTTATTTGATGAGGGTAACGGTGAAGCATAGCCGAAGGGTTGGGGAGTTCTACTGCCTCAAACAGTTCAATCGTTTTTTGCCTTGCTTCTTTTTTTGACAGGCGCTTGTGTAGTTGCAAGCTTTCCATTACCTGATTGCCACATGTAAAAACCGGATTAAGGGAGGTCATCGGCTCCTGAAAAATCATGGCGATCCTATTTCCCCGAAGTTTTCTAATGGCTTCCTCTTTTAAAGAAAGAATGTCTGTTTGTTGTGCATTGTTGTTAAAAAAGATGTTACCGTTTATATGCGCAGTGGGGGGGAGTAGCTTTAAAATAGACAGTGCAGTAACTGATTTACCCGATCCACTTTCTCCCACAATGGCCACTAATTTTCCGGGTTGAACATCAAAAGAAATTTGTTTTACCACCGTAATGTTTTCTGCATCCTGCTTAAAGCTGATGGAAAGCTCTTTTACCTGTAACAATGAATCATTTGAATGAGTAACCATAATAAAAGCGAAAAAAATGAAACAGCAGAAAAGACGCTGGTGGTCAAAAAAAGCCCATCTGTTAGATGGGCTTGGGTTAAAATTTTAGATGCCTTACCGTCATACCATCATTGATCAGTTGTTTCAATGAATCGATGCCTATTTTTAAATGATTTTCTACATATTGTGAAGTAACTGATTTATCACTTTCTTCCGTTTTTACACCTTCAGGTACCATCGGGCTATCGCTCACCAATAACAATGCTCCTGTTGGAATTTTGTTGTAAAACCCAACTGTAAAAATAGTGGCTGTTTCCATATCAATGGCATAAGCCCTTACTTCTTGCAGGTACTCTTTAAAAACTTCATCGTGTTCCCACACCCTGCGGTTGGTGGTATAACATACCCCGGTCCAATAGTCGCATTCATAATCTCTGATGGTTGTACTGATGGCTTTCTGCAGTGCAAAAGCTGGCAGTGCAGGTACTTCAGGAG